>JBBSPJ010000181.1:0-8970 GCA_038258905.1 Cytophagales bacterium | reverse complement strand
GGATCAGATCTGAATGAAACCATAACAGTGACTGATAATGATAGCATTTATGTAATAGGGTATTTAAATGAATGTGAATTACATTCGGGTTTTAATATTGTATTGGATTCCTCTCAGGTCTACACCGGTGATCAAAAGATTTTTGAAATTATTAAAGGATCCTCAATAAATCTTAATGCCACAGGAGCCAGTACTTATTCCTGGTCACCGCCAGAAAGCTTAAATGATAAATCAATTGCTAACCCAGCAGCCTCACCAACTAGTAATACTACCTATTATGTTACTGGCATAAGTGAAAACGGCTGTGAATCAACAGACTCAGTTCAAGTAATAGTAAAAAATGAAGCATTTATTCCTAGTCTTTTTACACCAAATAACGATGGAAATAATGATCGTTTACTTGTATATGGGATAAATGAGTCAGATGTTGAGGATTTTCAATTGATTATTTTTGATCGCTCAGGTAATAAAGTTTATGAAAGCAATGATTTAGGAGATATGATTCGAAATGGTTGGGACGGAACCAATTATTCTACCGCACTCAATACTGGTATTTATTATTGGCAGGTAAGAGGAAAATATAAAAATGGTGATCCACTTTTATTAAATAGTGAACAAAAAGGAAAAGTATTTTTAACTCGGTAAGGAATGAAGAAATTAATCTGCCTCATAACACTATTTATCCTTACTGGTAAAGAACTCTTTCCTCAGTATTTTCAGTACTCTCTATACGAATTTACGCAGGATAGAATAAATCCGGCCATGGTTGCCACAGACAATTTTGCTCAATTAGATTTTATATTTAGAAATCAAAATACGAGTCAGGAAATTACTTATCAATCCAGCTATGCTGCTGCTAAATATCCCATTATGAATAAAAAGAGGCGTTGGTCGGGTGTTGCCATTTCCTTTCTCAATGACCAAACCGGTGGGGCTAACATTTACAGCTATAACCAGGCAAGTATAGATTATGCCATTAACTTACCTGTAAGCAGGACATCTGATTTATCTGTTGGATTTAGAGGCTCTTTTCAAAATAAAAATATTAGCTTATTAGGTTTGAGCACTGGAAGCCAATTTGTTGAAAACAGGGGCTTTGACCAAGGCATTCCCAGTGGTGAGCCAAGTACCGGGCTAAACACGAGGTATTTTACAATGAGCACCGGAATTTATTGGCAGAAATTCGATAGAACAGGAGAAAAATCCCGCTACCTAGGGGTTTCATTATATGATTTTAATAGGCCTGATATCTCTTTTCAAGAAGATGACAGCGAAAGCCAAAATATAACAGCAATTGTATCGGGAGGAATTTCAGTTTACACCAATAAAAAATGGACTGTTAGCCCTGAGCTTTTATTTACCTATTCCGGAGGTGCCGGAAATGTATTAATTGGTCCTGTATTTAAATATAAGTTAGACGAACGCTCACCACATTCCCTCAACTTTGTCACAAAATACTCCTCCTCCAATAATATTATAGCAGGAATGGTTTACGAAACGAATAATTTTAAAATAGGCATAGGATATGATATGGGTCTATTTAAAAGTAATGTGAGTAATACAGGTGCTTTTGAGGTTGGTCTCACCTTGAGAAGACTTCAAAAATTACCTTCACTAAAGAAAAGGGATAGAGACCTAACCAAAAAAGAGGATAAACCTGATAGAATTCTTGAAAAACAAGAGGCAGAGCCTACTTCTGAAGTAACTGAAGAACAATTTCCTGTAAAGGAGGATAAATCGATAAATACAAACGCAAGTTCAGGAGATATTGATAAAGAACCTCATCCGTTGGAAACTCTGATGGTAAATTTTAAATTTCTATTTAATAATATTGACTTAAGCACTGAAAACGAAGAATACCTTGCAGATTTAGTGGAGTTAATGGAATCCGAACCACGTTTACGGGTACAATTAATTGGGCATACTGATAGTGTGGGAACGGATGCTTACAACCTAAAGCTATCCCAACAAAGAGCTGAAACTGTGAAGAATTTTCTAATTGAAAAGGGCATAGATGAAGATCAAATTGAAGTTGAAGCTAAAGGTGAAACAGAACCAATAGATAGCAATGAGACTGTAAAAGGTAGAGAGAAAAACCGGAGGGTTGAATTAAAGCTTTTTTACAAATAACTTAAATAATATTATTTTTTAAGAGCAGAAAACCTCGGCAGCAACATGGGAACCTGCACTTTGTATTTTTCATACTCCGAACCAAAGTTTTGGATCATGCGCTTTTCTTCATACCTAATGCCAATCATCAAATAGACAAAAAGACAGATGGCATGGATAAGGTTAGTGTAACTTGGACTGAAAATTACAAAACCAATCAAAAATAAAATTGTGGCGGTATATAAGGGATGTCTTATCCCAGCATAGATTCCAGTTTTTATCAACCCATTATCCTTCTCCTCTTTCCAACCGATAAAACTGGCAAAACTTACTTCCTTAAAAGCCATTTTGGTTAGAAAAAACCCAAAAGTGGCTAAAATTAAGCCTACGCCCTGACTGCTTTTACCGTTAGGCATAAAATATTCCGGAGTGATAAAGCCTCCTCCCACTAGTATTAGCAAGAATAAAACTATCGCCAGCAAATTATAGATCCTCCTGTAAGCCAATTGACCTACACCATCTTGTTTAGCTTTCTCCTTTATTTTTTTTGAGGCCAGAGCGGAATGTAGTATTCCAAATACCAGCCAGCCTAGCACTATAAGAGAATAGCTATAAAGTGGAGTCATAGATTTGATATAAGTTTAAGTGAGTAAGGAATTTTACGAGAAGGAAATATAATGGTTGATAACTGATTGACCATTGCATATCTGAAAATTTTCAAAAAAATGAGCACCTCAATACCTTGAGATGCTCACCTCATTTTTTATTGTAACAAAAGGTTTTTTGGAATCTTATAATTAAGATCCAATAAACATTATTTACTCTTCAAATTCTACGGAGACAGTATTATCATCTTTTTTCCTGTCTATCAATTTGTTAAGCGGGTCAATTCCTGCCTTCACCGGCTCTCCCTGTACTTTTAGGGTAATTGTGTGCTCTCCTGGAGCAAGTTTGTGTTTTTCTAAATAAAGTGGATTAGTGCGCTTTCTTCCATTTTCATCCTTATCTTCTGCCGCAAACACCCCAATATCTACATAATCACCTTGATAAATAGCTGGGGTTTCCTGGCCGGTGCTATCTGCATACAGCTTTTGAGAATTTACTTTTATGGTTATCTCGTAAACTCCTTCTTCTATTTTTCTAGCCATTGCATTTTCTGCCTTATTTTCATAAAGCGTAATTTTCTTCCAGGTATCCTCAAGGTAATACTTTAGACTATCTGGCGTAACCGTTTCAAAATGTCTGTACAAATCGTGGCTACCTGCAAATGGTGGTGTTTCTTTATGGGCAAATTCATCTCTGAAGCCTCGAATAGCTTTGTTCATCAAGCTATCTCCTATAAAATCCCTCAATCCGTACAGTATCAAACTTCCTTTTCTGTACCATTGGTAAGACCTGTTACAATCTATAAATACGTTTTCTTTCTTTGATTCGAATGCCCTGCCACGTAAATATCCATTTAATTCTTCTTCCAGAAAGGTTTTCATATTCGCTTTGCCATATTTTCTTTCCGACAATACCAAAGCGGTATATTCTGCCAGGGACTCTGAAATAAGGTTGGCTCCCCTGGTAGAATTGGGAACTACCTGATGCCCCCACCATTGATGGGCTAACTCATGAGCCGTAACGAAATAAATATAATCGAAATCATCAGGATCACTAAAGTCAGCTATCCAACCAAAGCCTTCTGAATAGGGCACCGTGTTAGGGAATGACTGCGCAAAATTGGCATATCTCGGAAACTCCAAAAGCCTCATTTGCCTAAATTGGTAGGGCCCATACACTTCAGAAAAATACTCAATGCCATCTTTAAAAGCTGAAGTAAATCTATCGATGTTAAAATCATGGGAGGCCAAATGAAAAATATCGATGTTTACATCAGAACCATCAGGCAGTTTAGCCTTATCACTGCTAACAGTATAATCCGCAGAAACCAGGTTATAAAACAAATCGATTTTAGAGTCTTGTACATAATGAAAATACCTTCTGTCGCCTTCGGTCCATTCTTTTTGAAGGTAGCCTGGTGCCACTGCAATTTGGTCAGAAGAAGTGCCAATGGTGGCCTCAAAAGTTACAAGGTCTGCATCATCATTGAACAGCATGGTTCTAACGCCATAAGGATCATCATGAGGCGGTAAATCATCTGGTTTCTCAGGTAGCTCATACTTTTTTCTTTTTTCATCACTAGTCAATTCTGAGCCTGAATTATATCCAATTGAAGGCATACTCTGACCTATAAAGGTGCCATTAAATACTATTTCTCTTGAATATCCGCTGTTCGAAAACCCCTCGTTTATCAGGGCTGAGTGAAATTCTAATTCAAGGGTATCACCCGGTTGCATGGTGGAAGGCAAAGCATAAATCTTATACCATGGTTTCACATCTTTTTTTCCAAAAATCTGGAACTTAGGCTTTTCGTAAGTTAGCGGGTAACGATAAGCAAGCGTGTCTTTATTATAAATAGCGTGAAAGTAAGATGCTTCAGCAAAATTTAGATGCAAAGAGTCTATTGCCTCATCGGTTTTATTAACTAGTTGCACCTTTACAACGCTATAAGTATCTCTCTTTTTAGGGAATATCTCAGCATTCACATTTACACTTATCACTTTTGGCTGTGCTAAAAACTCGTACTGCTTTAATTGTTTCTCATAATCTGACTGCCGTTTTTCTGATTCGTTTACTGTCATATATCCATTAGTGTACACTACAGTATTGAAAATATAAGCGCCAATTCCCAGGGCCATAAATAACAAAGCATAAGATACCAGAGCTGTGGATGATTTTAGGCGACTTTTACCTTTGCTCAGTCTCTTTCTAAAATTGATATCCGATCCTCTTGCGAAAAAGAGTGAGAAAAAGAGAATGAGAAAAACACCAAAGGCGGTCCAATACAAATTGAACCATAATAATGGTGCTCCAAAATGCCCTAAACCGTTCATGTCTGACCAAATGAAGTTGGGTTTATAGGAGAAAAAGAAAAGGTTAAAGTTATAGTCAGCAAAGTCTCTTAATACAATCATCACCAACCATAAGCCAATACTTACCGCATGTCCTGCAAACTTGTTATTTACAATTAAATGCACTGCGAAAACTAACATTAACATTTGCAAATAATCAGGAAAGGAGATCAGATAACTATCTACCAGATATACTCCAATGTCATAATTATAATACCCTTGAAGCGTTTGTACAACTAGACCAACCACTATTGGTAAAGTAGCCAACAAGAAGCAAATGGCCGCCATACCAAAAAACTTGGAGGCTATTAAAACACTGTCTTTTATTGGAAATGTATCGCTAATTGATGAGTAACCAGTCCCTTTATCTCTGTGTAATGTTTCTCCGCCAAAGAATACCAGTATAATAAAAACAAATATAATATAGTCGAAACCCTTAAACTGCATTAAAAATGAAGTGGATGGGTGATTAGGAACACTATAAATAGTATTTCCAATCCAAAAATCGATTACCAAGAAAACCACGCCTCCTAAAAGAATGGCTCTAAAATAACTGTCCTTGAGAACATTCTTAATCTCAAGTTTTGAAAGAGTTATCAAGCTCTGTCGTTGATAGACATTTGTGAAAGAAGTTGTCACTTTTTTAAGCAGGCTTTTCACCGACTTATCATCGCTTTCCGCTACTTTCTGTTTTTTGGAAGTGGCTTGAAAGAAATATTTAAAACTAAACCTCATATATGAGGCAATAAATAATAAAAGGCCTACTAAAACCCATAATATTCTATTGATAAGCAGGTTTCCGGATACATCCACACGATAAGAATTTTGTTCAAAAGGAGTTAAATACTCTACCTGAAAACTGAATGAATTAAGTCCGAGCGGATCTAAAATCTGCACCAATTCTTTGTTCTCTAAATCACTTGCCCAAAAATTAGTGATAAGATATAAGATAAAAACAATGATGCCCCCGGAATAAATAGCCTTTATGTTTTTAGTGAAAATGATTAAGGCAAAAAACAAAGTGGAGAAAAACCATAAATTTGGTAGTACAAGCGTGTACCAGGGATGAAAATAATTCATGAATAAATTGGGGCCATACCTTTCGGCTGGAGTCCAACCAGTTGCTGCTCCTATTATTGTTCCCAGATAAATACCTACCACTACCCCCAAGGAAATAAAAAGTAGTGTGACAAAAGAACCCCAAAACCTACCCATAAAATAGGCCGATTTAGTGATGGGCAAACTAAAAAGAAAGGTGCCTGTTTTGTGCTCAATATCTCTGTACATTGGAACGCCCATAACTGCCGAGGCGATAAGTATACCAAATATTGATACAACCAACATTAAATTAGCAATGGTAATGGGTGCATTATGAAATACTTTTTCGGTTGCAGGAGTGCTACCAGAAGCAAATAATAAGAGTGATACGAGAAGAAGAATTCCGAAGTACATGTAAGTAGCTGGTCGCGAAAACCTATACCTCAATTCAAATATAAAAATATTTAACATAGCTGTAAAGATTAAAGAGTGATTGGATCTACTTTCTTGGAAATATGACTGAAATACACGTCTTCAAGATTGGGTTCTACATGCTCAAAGCCTTCACCAGGAATAGTATCTGCCTCTACACGTAGTGCTAAATTTCCTTCTTTCAATTTGGTAGAAATCACCTTATAATTTTCTTTGTAGCTTTCCAATTCATCCTTTCTGATAATCTTGGCAAAGATATTTTGCTTTAAAAGATTCAATCCATCTGATGGTGTGCCGTCCATTAGCACCTCTCCATTGCAAATAATGGCCATATTAGAACAGAGTGTACTGACATCTTCAACAATATGGGTTGATAATATAATAATCGTGTTTTCACCAATCTCACTGAGTAAATTATAAAAACGATTTCTCTCTGTAGGATCGAGGCCAGCTGTTGGTTCATCTACTATAATCAGGTTAGGGTTTCCGGCCAATGCTTGAGCAATACCAAATCGCTGTCGCATACCACCGGAGTAGGTGCCTAAGGCTTTTTTACGGTGTGTATAAAGGTTTACTTTTTCCAATAGATTGCTCACAAGTTCTTTTCTCTCGCTTCTATTTCCTACACCTTTCATTTGAGCTATATGATCTAACATAACCTCTGCACTAATTTTTGGGTAGAGTCCAAAATCCTGTGGTAAATACCCTAACCTCTCTCTGATGGCTTGAGGGTTTTCCAAAACATTTAAATCATCCAGCATAATACTGCCTGAATCTGCGTCTTGAAGTGTAGCGATCGTTCGCATTAGGGTGGATTTGCCAGCTCCATTTGGGCCTAGTAGCCCAAACATTCCTTTGGGTATTGTTAAGGAAACATTGTTAAGTGCCTTTACCCCATTGGAGTAGGTTTTGGATAAATTTTGGATTGATAATTGCATATTGGTTTATTTGATAAGTGAAAGAATAAAGCAATATAATGATTATTTATTATGTTTTGTATTAATGTAGAAAGTATGGAATATGATTTGATGATATTTAGCATTATGCCATTTTACTTTCTAAAATAATTTACAATTTCAAATTAAGCGATCCCTGCCTGGGATCGCAGAATGCTAAGAAAGGAATAAATGGTAGATTATATTATTGGTTCTGCTGCGATTTTAATGGAAAACCACATTTAGGATATCTAAAATAAATAATATAGCAAGAATGCTCTATCCATTCTTACTTCTCTAATTGATACTCTCTAAGACTCTTTCTTTTCTTTTTTCTTTCCCGATGAAAATTCGGGACAGGGACAAAAAGAAACAAAAATTCAAGGCTGTATTAATTTCTTAACGGCATTTTGGATTTCTAATTGGGAAACAAAAAAACTCTCCGCTAGATAGCGGATCAAACATTTTGTTTCTTATCCAATTACAAATCCAAAATCCCTAAAATGAATAAGGCCGGTCCTTCTAATCAAAAAATGACTTACCATTAAATTAATTGTAGTACCTAATGTTTTATATGAGTTGGAAATAAAAAAGCAGGTAAGAAAGCAAGCCTCTTTTAACTTACACCCTTACCTGCAAAAATCAATTATTTACTTTCTACTATAATTAGGTGCTTCCCTCGTAATGTGTACATCATGCGGATGACTTTCTGCCACACCGGCTGCTGTAATCTTAACAAATTTTGCAGTTTTTAGATCTTCAATAGAGCCTGTTCCACAGTAGCCCATACCTGCTTTTAAGCCTCCCACCATTTGGTAAAGCACTTCTGACACTAAGCCTTTAAATGGAACACGACCTACGATACCTTCGGGTACTAATTTCTTAATATCATCTTCTGCATCCTGGAAATATCTATCCTTAGAGCCATCATCCATGGCTTCCAATGAGCCCATTCCTCGGTAAGATTTAAATTTCCTGCCTTCAAATAAGATCATTTCACCCGGAGCCTCTTCTGTTCCAGCCAATAATGACCCGATCATGACGCTATCTGCTCCACCAGCCAATGCTTTTACTATATCACCGGAAAACCTGATTCCGCCATCAGCAATTATAGGCACTCCGCTATCTTTAATGGCTTTGTAAGTCTCGTAAACAGCGGAAAGTTGAGGTGCACCCACTCCTGCCACAATTCTTGTTGTACAAATACTTCCCGGACCAACGCCTACTTTTACTGCATCAGCACCTGCATCTATCAAGGCCTTAGCAGCTTCCGGTGTGGCAATATTCCCTACAATTACATCCAGATTTGGAAATTTCAATTTTATTTTCTTGGCTGTTTCTATTACACCTTTACTATGGCCATGGGCGGTATCAATACTTACCACATCCACTCCGGCTGTAATCAATGCTTGCACCCTGTCTTCAATATCGGGCGTTACGCCAACCGCAGCACCAACCCGCAATCTGCCAAACTCATCTTTGCAGGCGAATGGCTTATC
>JBBSPJ010000180.1:0-8992 GCA_038258905.1 Cytophagales bacterium | reverse complement strand
GTGGTGCACGCTTTTTGGAGGACTTTTGCATTTTTCCTTGCACTTGGTTGTCCTCAATTTCAGAAATTTATCTCATATTTTAATCCAAGCACCCTTTTTTTGTTTATCAGCAGGCCCTAATTGGACCAGAAACAAAATGTTTGATCCGCTGGCTAGCGGAGAGTTTTTTTGTTTCCCAATTAGAAATCCAAAATACCGTTAAGAAATGAATACAGCCTTGATTTTTTGCTTCTTTTTGATTAAGCAAAAAGAAGAGAAAGATTCGTTCACTGTAAAAGTAAAAGAAACAAAAACGGACAGAGAATTATTGACATACTAGGTATCTGAATGTCATTTTCTACCAAATTCGAAATAGAACCAATATTTTTAATATATTATGCAGGAAATACTATTCAAAAGCATAAAAAACTTGTTTTAATAATATTTTATAGTTATTAGTTTATATTTATTTAGTTTTTAATTATATTGAGCTGTTTAAAAAATTCAACCTCAAATCAGCTCAATATGATTTTTAACTTATCAAAAGATCGTAAATTCTCTAATGGACGTACCAATTTTATTCCTCTAGGAAATCATTTCTCTTTTTCAGATGAGCAGCAAAGACTGATTGAAGCTCATTTGCCCTTTTCAAAAACAGAAAAAATTGAACAAATATGGGGCACATTAGGCTGGAAGGATGATAAACTATTTGAGGAAAATGGTTCATTGCAGTTTTCTGAAAGTGGACAGCTTACAGAAGCTAAAGGTGCCACTTTACAACAAATTAAAATGCTTTATGATATTTATCCCGAAATCCCGATAAATGGTAATAGAGTAAGAGAGCGATATATTGATTTAAACAAGCTTCAAATAAAAGCTCCAAACAACATATCTTTAAAAGATATGAAAGAGCTACGATTAGATATTTTTGTTGATAACAACGAAGCAGCTGTGGTATATATTCAGCATAGTGCTAAAGATAACCATAATGAAAAGGAAGCTTTTATTGAATATGTTTCTCCGCAACCAACAGATGATAATAATAGACTTGATCAAAGAAACAGATTAACTTACCATATACCCTTTCAATTTAAAAGAAAATTGAAGCCTAATGGTATTAACTATGTACAAGGTGACCAATTTCTTGTACCCGTAAGATACCTAGAAGTATCAGAAGAAGAGATAGAAATTATTAAAGACGAAAAGGGTAATAAAATAGACATAGATGAGACAGGATTTATAATCAAAGTGCTCACGTTTATTAGAAAAGCACGTACTCCGGAAGAGGCCCTTAAAGGAATAGGATCTAATATAGCCAGGCAAGCCAACAAGCCCATTTTGAAAGCACAATTAAATAAATTCGGACAGGATAAATATGCGCTGCTTAAATTTGTTCCTAATATTAAAATTGAAAATGAAGAGGCCCAGTTTGTGAGTGTTACGGATGATAATACTATCGGTTTGTCTGCCAAAACCCTTCTTTTGATCCATGGTACCTTCAAAGATACTTACGGCACCTTTGAAGATTTTATTGTAAAAAAGTATGGTAGCACAAACCACAATTTCCTAAACTATTTAATTAATAATGGTCATTATGAGCAAATATTAGCTTTTGATCACCCTTATTTTTGGGATACGCCTGAGGAAAATGCCAATTGGTTGATTGATAATCATTTTGCTAATACTTGCTTTGAAGTAGGGAAGTTAGATATACTGGGAGCTAGTAGAGGTGCGCTTTTAGGGATGTATTTATGTACCGATACCAAAATGGCAAATCACTTGAACCCTCACAAATTAATATCTTTTTCAGGGGGTGCCAGTGGCTATATAGAAACAGTAGCAGGGCTTTCTAAATGGATCTCCATTTTAAAAATGAATGCCCCAGCCCCTGTTCAGAAACTATTACTGGGGCTGGCAAGCATTGGTTTAAATTATGTGCATAAAAATTCAGGACTGTCTGCTTTAAAGCCGGGTAGTGAATTCTTACAAAAGATATATAGTAAGCCACTGCCAGATGCTGTTTACTTTAAACCAATGGTGGCTGATTGGCATAGGGAATTGGTAAGTGGAAAAGGGTGGTTAGATATCGGTATGAAAAGGGCATTAGCTTCAGGAATTGATACTATTATTAAGTTGTTTTTGGGATGGGAGAATGATTGGGTGATTGGGTCCGCCGAGCAGCGGAAATTACCACAGGGTTTAAATGCAAATCCACAACCCTCTTTTGAATATGCGAGTATGCATGGTAAATATTTTATCTCAGGCTATCCAAGGAAAAGAATCGCAGGTAAGTGGGTTAAGGCAGATATTTACAATGAGGTAATTAATTTCTTGACTTAATAAATATGAGTTTTTCAGAACTTAGTCATTAAAGTTAATTTATATATAGTTTTGACATAGAGATTAAGTTTTAAAACTATCGCAAAGGGACTTATAAGTTGCGCTGAACAAATAATTACCAATTGTTTATGTATACTTATAATTTTATCATAGAATTATTATCTTTATCAAATTGACAAAACCTGAATACAATTTTCAAATTATGAAAGCAAACTTCTCCTTACTATCCATCATTTTATTCTCTATAATACTTTCTTGTCAGTCACCAGCTATCAACGAACAAGTTTTATTGAATGAACTCTATAATAATTTGATTGAACAAAGAAAATACACTTATGAGGTAGCTTATTCAGAAGGGTTTTTAAATGAAAAGCCATCGTTTATTCTGTTTGGAACAGGAAAGTTAACACGAAATAGTGATAGGAGTATCTCTCGATTTTATTTCGGTCCTAAAGCCCACAAAAAAGAGCATGCATTCTTTGCTCTTAATAATGCAGGGTATTATACAGAGCAAATTAAAAGTACAATTTACGAAGAATCAAGTGCGGATGTGCTGGCAGACTCCTTGCAGAGTGCCATTCTACTAAACCCTGAAATTTTATTAAATCTCATTGAGACAAAGGATAAATTGGAGGTCTGCCAGGTAAAAGGAGGTCTGCAATTTGAATTTTATAATAAGACAATGAAAAGGCATTTAATAATAGAGTCTGACAAAGAAAATAAATTGCTCAGTAAAGTTAGTATCCATCAAAAAGCCTATAATAATCGTGATTATGTTAGATCATGGAGCTTTAATTTCTTAAATAAAGATGAATATCAAGTACAATTGGCCATCTGCGAAAAGCAATATGAAGATGCTAATAGATTGTTTTTATAATGTTAGGTACTCATTGTAATTTATAGTTTAGGTTATCAAAAAGCATGCATAAAAGGCCTTTCTTACTAATTGAAAGGTCAATTATAATAAGGTAATTGAAATACCTCACAAGCCAGACCGCAATAATCCGCACATTTTAATGGAATTTACCTTAAAACATCACTTAAAATAAGACTTTTATAAGGTTTTAGCATAATTATTGTACCTTTGAAGATTATAAATAATCGGACTTTTGCACAGGCGCTATAATTTATGAGATTATTATTAATTTTGATTTTTTCACTCTTAATTGGATTACCCAATGTGCAAGGGCAGGTTTTTAACCCTTGGGGTCCACCACCCAACGATTTAGATATTAAGCCTAATTTCTTTCGCAAAGTATTGAATCATTTCTCTGCAGAAGTGGCCATTGGCTACGGAAATACCCGTTACAGACAAAATTTAGATAATTATAGCCTTTATAGTAATAACGGTCAATTGTTAATTTTAGACAATGATAGCACCACAGGACAAGTAATTGGAATAAATAACTGGCTCAACAGTCCCAATAACGCAGGTAGCATAAATACTTCCGGAGCCATTCCATATGATGCTAATAATAGTTCCGAACAAGATCCAAATGCTGCTTATGTCATTGATGGTGAAAAAAGGCTAACTGGTGGAGGTCATGCTATTCCCTTGCATTTAAAATTGCATTTTAATTACGATCGCTATAGACTAGGTGCTGGTGCTACTTTTGAGCTTAACACTACTGCAAAAATGAGTTTGAAGGGCTTTCCAGATTATATAGCAGGTTACGAGTCTGATTTTTCCTCCTTTTTTACCCAAAAATATTATCTTACAGGCGGAGTACGCTACTGGGATTGGTGGGATTTCTCTTATTTTGCCGATGTAGAATATGGTAGATTTAGATTGCCTAATCGAGCATTTCCTTCACAATTTGTATCGGAAAATAGCTATTGGAATATAGCTTTTCCAGTCGAGAAAAACTTATCAAAATACTTTAGATTAGTAATGCGGCCGTCAATTGATCTTAAATCTATCAATACCAATATACCATCAGGGGAGTCCATTAAGAGTAATATGTGGAATCTACAATTTCAAGTAGGCTTAAGGGTAAGCTTTCCTTTGTATAAGAATTGTCCTATTAAAAATTGTGAAGCACAAAAAGAACATAACCACATAGATAAAAAATTTAGAGGGCAACCTATTTATAAAATTCAAAATCCTAAGGTAGGGGAAAATCATCCTTATTTAGCCACTAAAAAGAGAGGTTTTTTTGGGTTTTTGAAACGAAAATGAAATCATTAATTTTGCCCTTGCTTGATTAAAATTCAGTAAATTGCAGTTTAAATTAGATTATTAGTAACACACTTATGGCTCAAGGAGAAAACGAAAATATAATCCCGATTTTTATCGAGGATGAAATGAGAGTAGCTTACATTGATTACTCAATGTCTGTAATTGTTTCCAGAGCACTCCCTGATGTTAGGGATGGGCTTAAACCGGTTCACAGGCGTATTTTATATGGAATGCAGGATTTAGGACTTTCTTATAACCGACCTTATAAGAAGTCTGCCAGAATCGTGGGTGAAGTTTTAGGTAAGTATCACCCTCATGGTGACTCGGCCGTATATGATACCATGGTGCGTATGGCGCAACATTGGTCATTACGTTATCAATTAGTAGATGGTCAGGGAAACTTCGGTTCTATAGATGGAGATTCACCGGCAGCCATGCGTTATACTGAGGCGAGACTGAAAAGAATTGCTGATGAAATGTTGGGTGATATCAATAAAAACACGGTTGATTTTCAACCTAACTTTGATGATTCATTGCAAGAGCCTTCTGTTCTTCCGGCGAAAGTGCCTAATTTATTACTAAATGGAGCTTCAGGTATTGCAGTAGGAATGGCCACCAATATGGCACCTCACAATTTAACTGAAGTAGTAGATGGCATAGTTGCCTATATTGATAATCCTGAAATTACTATAAGTGAGCTAATGGAGCATATAACTGCTCCTGATTTCCCGACTGGTGCCATGATATACGGTTACCAGGGAGTGCGTGCTGCCTTTGAAACAGGTAGAGGCCGAATTGTAATGCGTGCCAAAGCAGAAATTGAAGTATTAAAGTCAGGTAGAGAAGTAATTATTGTTTCGGAGATTCCATATATGGTGAATAAAGCCAATATGATCGAAAAAACGGCTGGACTGGTAAATGAAAAGAAAATTGAAGGTATTTCTGATATCAGAGATGAATCTGATAGAGATGGATTAAGAATTGTTTACGATATTAAGAAAGATGCAATTCCTAATGTAGTTCTTAACAATTTATACAAATACACACAATTACAGACCTCTTTTAGTGTAAACAATGTGGCCCTGGTAAAAGGGAGGCCTGAAACATTAAATCTTAAAGACTTAATTGTTCATTATGTTAATCACAGGCATGAAGTAGTTGTAAGAAGAACAGAATACGAATTGCAGGAAGCACAAAAAAGAGCCCATATTTTACAGGGTTACTTAATTGCACTAGATAATTTGGATGCAGTTATCAAATTAATTCGTGAATCAAGAGACCCGGAAATAGCAAAAACCGGCTTAATGGAAAGCTTTGAGCTATCTGAAATACAGGCCAAAGCCATTTTGGATATGCGTTTGCAACGTTTAACAGGTCTTGAAAGAGAGAAAATAGTTTCTGAGTATGAGGAAATCATGAAATTGATTGAATACTTAGAAAGTATCTTAAATAATGAAGAATTAAGAATGCAAATCATTAAGGATGAATTGCAGGAAATGAAAGATAGATACGGTGATGAAAGAAGAACGGAAGTAGTTCATAGTGCGGAAGAATTCACTGATGAGGATATGATTCCTAACGAAGAAGTAGTAATTACTATTTCTCACCAGGGGTATATCAAAAGAACACAGTTAGTAGAGTATAAAACTCAAGGTAGAGGAGGAGTAGGTTCCAAAGGCGCAGGGTCTAAAACAGACGATTTTACTGAATTACTATTTGTAGCCAAAACGCACAACTATTTACTAATATTTACTGAATTAGGTAAAGTATTCTGGATAAAAGTGTATCGTTTACCGGAAGGTTCTAAAATCTCCAAAGGTAGAGCCATTCAAAATTTAATTAATATTGAGCCTAATGACTCAGTAAGAGCAGTAATTAATGTAGATAACCTAACAGATGAGGATTATATCAACAATAACTTCCTGATCATGTGTACGCAGAAAGGTACTATCAAGAAAACTACCTTAGAGGCTTACTCAAGACCACGAACTAATGGTATTAATGCAATTACCATTAATGAAGGCGATAGGTTGTTGAATGTGAAAATGACCAATGGTGATAACAATATTATTATTGCCGCAAGGTCTGGCAGAGCCATCAGATTTCATGAGAGCAATGTCCGTCCAATGGGTAGAACTGCCGCTGGTGTAAGAGGTATCACATTAGCAAATGAGGATGATTACGTAGTGGAGATGGTAGCCATCACTCGGGAGAATGCTAATTTGTTGGTAGTTTCTGAAAAGGGTTATGGAAAAAGATCCGATATTGAGGCTTACCGTATAACCAAACGTGGTGGTAAGGGTGTAAAAACACTCAATGTTACTGAGAAAACAGGCTCTTTAGTGGCTATAAAGGAAGTTATTGATACCGATGATTTAATGATTATTAATAAATCTGGTATCACAATTCGAATGGCCGTTGAAACATTAAGAGTAATGGGACGTGCAACACAAGGTGTACGTTTGATTAAAATTAATGAAACAGATAGTATCTCTTCTGTAGAAAAGATTGAAAAAATTGAAGGAGAAGAAGAGGATATAGAGGACATTACCAACACTGAAGAAGGTAATTCTGAAGAAGAAAAATCAGAGGAATAAAAATAACTATTTGTATTAAAATTGTAATTTTCTAATTTTAAGCAAAATATCCGAGTAATAGGGGATCGGTATTAACATTTAAACAGATAAAAATAAAATGAAAAAACTCACATTATTTTTTGCCATGACTTTTGTAATGGGTGTGGCATTTGCGCAAAATTCTAATGTAAGAAAAGCAGAAAGCGCTTTGGAAGATGGCGAATTAACTGAAGCAAAAAAGCTAATTGATGAAGCTAGCAAAGATGAGAAGACCAAAGATGATGGTAAAACCTGGTATATCAAAGGCACTATCGAGCAGGCTATTGTAAATGATGAGTACTCTGATAAGATACTCAAAGAAGCTGTGAGTAGCTATGAGAAAGTTTTAGAAATGGAAAAAGAAGGCTCTAATTATCATACGCTCACTCAACTTAAAATTGAAGAACTTTGGGGTACGTATATTAATAAAGGTTCTGAATTTTTTACAAAAGCAAATGATTTTTTAGACAACGATCAAACGGATGAGGCTAAGGCAGAGTTTACACAAGCTGTAAAGTCATTCGAGACCGCTTTATTGGTATTGCCTGAAGATACATTAGCTACTTTATATGCGGGTATTGCTGCTCAGCAAATTCAGGATAATGAAAAAGCAATGAAGTATTTCTACAGGTTAATTGATTTAGGTAACCATAATAAGGAAATATATAATACGCTCATTTCAATGGAACGAATTGTTAACAAGGATAATGAAAAAGCCTTGGAATTGATTTTAATGGCTAAAAAGCAATTTCCTGAAGACCGTGATTTTGAAAAACAAGAAATTGCTTTGTTGATTCAAACGGAACAAGTTGATAAAGCAAAAGATAAACTCAATGAAGCTATTGAAAGAGATAATAGCAACCCTGATTTGTATTTTAATTTAGGATATTTATATGAAGAGCTTGAACAACCTGAAAAAGCAGCTGAGGCCTATCTAAAAGCAATTGAAATTAATCCGGATTATTTTGATGCAGTCTATAATTATGCGGTTTTCAATTTTAATATAGCGGCAGATATGTTTACCAAAGCAGCTAATATGGATTTACAAGATTATAAGAAGAATGGTAGAAAGATTGAAGACAGTGCTAAAGTCTATTTAGAAAAATCTAAACCATATTTCGAAAAATCTATGGAGCTCCGCCCTGAGGAATTACAAATTGTAGAAACTTTACAAACTGTATATTCTAGGTTAGGTGAAAAAGCTAAAGCAGAAGAAATGATGAACAAAGCTGATAAAATGAGAGCTGGAAGTAACTAAAAAACATTTAAATAGTTAAAAAGGTTACTTTAAGGAGTAACCTTTTTTTTTGATTAAAATTTATGAGCAAATTAGAATTAGCCACATTAGGTGCAGGCTGTTTTTGGTGTATTGATGCAGTACTTAGGAAATTAAATGGTGTTGAAAAAGTTGAATCTGGCTTTTCCGGCGGCTTTATTAAAAACCCACCTTACAGGGAAGTTGTAACAGGTAGAACCGGTCATGCTGAAGTAGCACAAATATCTTTTGATCCAGAAGTTATTACCTTTAAAGAGATATTAGAAGTTTTTTGGCAAACACATGATCCAACCACTCTCAATAGGCAGGGTGCCGATGTAGGAACGCATTATAGATCAATCATTTTAACTCATTCAGATGAACAATTAAAAATTGCTGAGGAAATGAAAGTTAAAATGGATAGTTCAGGGATATTTGACGATCCCATCGTAACTGAAATTAAACCTTTTGAAGCCTTTTATTCGGCAGAAGATTACCATCAGGATTTTTATAATAATAATCAGGAGCAGCCTTATTGTGGCTTTGTTATCAAACCAAAAGTAGACAAGCTTAAAAGGTTATTTGCTGATAAGTTGAAGTGATAAAGTTAGAATCACCAAGTTG
>JBBSPJ010000179.1:0-9011 GCA_038258905.1 Cytophagales bacterium | reverse complement strand
CAATTACAGTTTGCTTTTACTATTCATTCCGTTTGGGTAGAGGAAGCTGTAAATGTTTCAATCCCTTCTTATAAAATTGATATTAGGAAAGATTATACCGAGCAGGTGAATCGTATTAAAAGAAGGCGCCTTCGTAAGAAAGTACAATCACTCATGAATGAAAAAGTTTACCCTCATTTTCGATGAAGAATTTTTATTTTTAGCTTAACTGTCGTAATCTCGTAATTCAATAATACAAAAGCGAAAAGTGAATTTCAATTTAACAGATAAATTTGGTGTTAATATTGGGGAAGCATGGAAGGAGGAATACAAACGTATTGGCTCCATTTATGCTCGTTGGGGAGCGCTATTGGTTATTTTTTTATTTCCATTAAGTATAATACCTGAAATATCTCTGGAAAAATCCAACCTGATTGCATGGTATATATTTAGACTAGGGCCATCAGCTATTATGGCAATAGTTTTCATACTTCATCAAAAATATAAATTCAGCCATGAGTTATTGTTCGAAATAATCGCATTTTGCCTGTTTACCTCAGCGGCCTACATGGTACAATGCGGTGACTGGATTAATTATTTAATATCAATGGGCACAGTTTTTATAACCAGTGCTGTTTTAGTAATACTTCGTCCTTTTTACTTTATCATTAATTTTATTGTAGTTCTGATTATTCAGGTAGTAGTAAACATGATTTTTTGCAATATGGGAATAGGAGACTATTTCTTAATGAAAGGTGTTAATATTTTAATAGTCATTGGTGTAGCTTGTTTCTCAATAGCCGCTTTTCGTTACTATATCATGAAAAATAATTTTATGCATAGAGTTGCCTTGCAAGAAGCACATTTTGAATTGCAAGAGCGAAACCAAAGTTTAATTAAGGTACAAAAAGATTTAAGATTCAAAGGCGAGCAGATCACTGAGCAAAACGAAGAATTAATGCTTCAAAAAGAAGAGATTTCTGCACAGCGTGATGCCATGCAAACACAAAAGGATTACATAGAAAGGCAAAACCGAGATGTTATAAGTAGTATCAGGTATGCTAAAAGGATTCAAAATGCTATGTTGCCTTCAAAGGATCTGTTGAATCATTTTTTTCCTGACTCTTTCATTTATTATTTACCTAAGGATATAATATCAGGGGATTTTTATTGGATAACTGAAAAAAGTGATAAAATTATTTTAGCTGTAATAGATTGTACCGGCCATGGAGTACCTGGCGCATTCATGTCTTTAATTGGTCAATCAAATCTTAACCAGATCGTAGTACAGGAAGGAATAGTGAATCCTGCTGAAATCTTGAATAAATTGCATAAAGGAATAGTAGCCTCATTAAAGCAGGATGAAACTGATAACCAGGATGGGATGGATGCCGGTATCATAGTAATTGATAAGCCAGCAGGGAAGATAGAATTTGCAGGGGCTAAAAATCCTTTAGTTTGTATTAGCGAAAACAAGGAAATTATAGAGATTAAAGGAGATAAAATGTCAATTGGGGGCAATGAAAGTAAAGCCATAAATAGGCTATTTACTAAGCATGAGATGCCCATTCAAAAAGGAGCGACTTACTACTTATTTTCCGATGGCTTTTCAGATCAATTTGGAGGACCTAGTGATAAGAAATTTATGGTGTCTCATTTTAAAAAGTTATTGCAAGGGATTTCTGACAAATCTATGGAGGATCAACAATTTAGCTTGCGTAAAAAGTTTGAAGATTGGAAAGACAATTCTCCTCAAACAGATGATGTATTGGTTTTAGGTTTCCGAATTAATTCATAGGCCGTATGAAGTAATACTCCCCATTAAAATGGCTTCTTGAAACATTCCATTCAATTTTAACAATTTCATTTAAAAAATCATTAATTTTATCATATGGAAGATTATAAATTTCTCATATATATAGCCCTTTTTATTATCTACTCTCTTTTCAAAGTACTGAATAAAAAGAAGCCTGCCACTAGGCAAAAAACACAAGGCAACTCTGAATCCACTACTTCCAGGCCAGGAAAAAGCTTTGAAGACATTATTAGAGAGTTAAGTGGTGAGGCTCCAGTGAGGGAGGAGGAGATTGAGTACCAAGAAACCAGACCTATTAAGGATCAGGTAAAAGAAAGGGTTCTCGATCAGCATGTTGATGGAGAAGATTTCGAAAATGCTGATGATACGCTAAAAGAATTATACAAAAAAGGGGAGAGGCTTAAAAGTATAAATGAATTGGTAGATTTTAAAGAAGTAGAAAAATCTACAATCCGATTTGAGGAATTTGATGAAGCACCTGAAGAAAATACATTTGCAAGAGAAATCAGAGAAGGTCTTTCCGATGCTAACAGTGCAAAAAAAGCAATTATATATGCTGAAATTCTTAATAGGAAGTACTAACCTCGTTTACCTTATAATTTACGATTTTCCATTCATTTCCTGATTTTTTCAAATTCGCCTCTAGGTTAATTTTTTTATTTTCTTCAAAAAGTAAACGTGCGTTTTGATAATTTAATGATATCTGTGCATTCTTTTGATCAATTTTGAACTCTTTCAGTTGAATATAAAATAGTTTTTCGTTGTTGATGGCTGTAGTACTGTCAACTATTTTGATAGGTATTTGATTGATTGCGAATTTGGCCTCTTTGTTTATCATTTCATGAGAAAGCAGTAGTATTTGATGATCCTGGCTACTTACAAATCTCGGACTTTTAATATATTGTTTAAATTCTTCTATATCCAGTACTTCTTGCAAAGCTAAATGATTGTCAATATCCTCCGTACCGGGAGTTAATAAAAATAATGCAATTGAAAAAAATAGTGATTTCATAATAACTTATTTTAAGATGATATAAGTTAGAAATAAATTTTTAATAAAATAAATTTATTACGATTTGAAACTTACATTCATTTAAAATTAAGTTGAATGGCACCAAGGTTGATCAATCAGAGTAAGGCATTGAAGGTATTAGCCAAGTTTGGTTTTCTCCCACTACAATCACTATGCACATTTTTTTGGAAGTCAGTTCTCGTAAAAAGTAAGTTTTTTGGAGGCTAGCATTACTCTGACTAACCACCAAATTACCCGTTCTTAAAGTACTATAAAAACTCATTATCAAGCTTAAACCTTATTGGTATTACGCGCTGAGATCTTACCACTTCACCGTTTTGCATACCTGCGCGCCAGTTACCTACTGATTCTACAGCTTTTACAGCCAATTCATCACAGCCAGCTCCAATGCCTTTTGCTGGAGTTATGTTTGAGAGGCTGCCATCTTTTTCAATAACAAATTGAATAAACACAACACCTTCAACCCCCATTCTTTTTGCTTGTTGAGGATATTTTCCTTCTAAAAAGTCACCTATGTTATCATAGTAATCCTGAATACCATTTTTTGGCTCTGCTTGGATTTCAACAATCTGAAAAACCTTGTTTTTAAAATCTTCAGAAGATAATTCTTTAAGGTTTGTGTTTTGTACTTCCTGTATTACAATTTCTTCCTCTTGAAAATCGCAGGAAAACATTGATACTAATAATATTGTAAATACACTTGCAACCACTTGATTGATTCTCGATTTTTTGGTTCTTTTCATCATATCTATTCTATTTAAAATGGACGGTTTAGCGAAAAAGCTTACGATCTGTAATCCTTCTCTTTTTAAAGTGAGGTTAATGAGTAATGAAGTATAACGCTCGTTTAATTTTTTTTGAGTAACAGTGGCATCTGCTAAATATTCGTGGTTCTCAGAAATGTGTTTGATATATATCTTTTTGAAAGGGTTTAGGAACAAAAAACAATTGAATAATTCAGCTATAATAATATCAATACTGTGATTTTCTTTAGCATGAGTTCTTTCATGATTAATAATTAATTCAGATCCGTCTCTATTTAGCATCGAATGGGAAATATAGGAGTCTTTAAAAAAAGTGAAAGGTTCTATTTCTTGTTCACTTACATAAATAGAATTTAAATAGTTGAACTGTGCTGCTTGTTTGATACGACTTACCTTTCTTCTAATCTTTATTATTCTAAATAAAAACGTTAGCATCAAAAGACCAATAACTGATAAGTAAGCAGGTACTAAGTACACGTTTAAGATACTCCATATACTTAATTCATTTGAATTGGCTTCTACTGCTGTCTCATTGCCTAGCTGACTTGGGTCAACATAGGGAAGATTAATGATTGTGCCACCTATAACAGGAATATTAATGAGCGGAATGAGAAGGGATATAAACCCTATTAGCATCAAATATTTTCTATTGAAATTAAAAGAGGTCTCTTTCTTTAATAGAAAATGATAAATACCGAGTAACACAATAAAGAGGATATGTGCTTGTATAATATAGTTGAAATTTAGCCAGTTCATTTTTCTTCTTTTATATCATTTTTCAGATGCTTTAGTAACTCATCCACCTCTTTAGTGGATAGATTTTCCTCTTTTGCGAAAAAGGATGCCATTTTTGAGAAAGAACCCTCAAAATAACCGTGAATTAATTGCTTAAGAGACTGTTTTTTATAATCTTCTTTTTGAAGTAGGGGATAATACAAATGGCTTTTACCGGTAACTTCATGACCAATTACGCCTTTTTTTTCTAAAATTCTAATGATGGTACTTACTGTATTATAGGCCGGCTTAGGTTTCGGGAATAATGATAATACATCTTTTACATGGGCTTTTTTAAGTTCCCATAACTTTTGCATTATTTCCTCTTCTGCTTTTGTTAATTGTTGCATCGTTAAAGTAATTAATTACTCTAATTAACAACTAAATATTTAGTTATGCAAATTTTATCTTAACAAATTCCCATAATTTGATAAAGAGGAAGACTAATAATCTACGAGTTTACCTCATTATTTTGCATGTCATAATTTTTTCTTTTCAGGAAAATTAAGCGATCTTCTTTATCTACTTCTTCAGCATATCCAGAGATGATTTGTAATTTTTTACCTGGCTTGATAATAAACAAAGGAATTATACTTTTACCTTTTTCTTCTATAAATTCTTCATACTCTGAATCAGCATGGAATTTTACTTCTGATATCTCACTATTCTCCCTAAGTGTTTGGTTAAGGCTTAAATAATCTAACCTTGATTTGAACAATACATTTTTGGGTAATGGAAGGTTTTCATTTTCAGCTTCCTCTTTACTTACCAGCCTATAAGTATTCTCCATACCCAATTCAGTATCAAACCAATTTAGTGCGAGTGAATTAATACCGGAATTACTAGTCACAGCCATTAACTTACCTATTTGTGATAAATCTAGTTCTTCAAATATTTCTTCTGAAAGAATATTTCCTTCATAGACCTGTAAATTTAATTTTCTTGCCTCTTCTACATTATGCTTGGCTGTATCAGCTAATAAGACATAAAAACCTTCTTTTTTAAGATATAGTGCAAGTTTCTTTGCTATTTCATTAGCACCCACAAAAAGAACACCTTGTGGCTCTTTTCTCAAAACTCCTAATAACTTCCCAACCCATTTTGCACTTGTTCCTTGTATAACCACGGTGCCAACAATAACAAGGAAAACCAAAGGCAATAACAGTTCAGCCTCTGATCTCAAGGCATCAGAAGTAGCTTCCGACTTCATTAAATCAAGGGAAAATAATGAAGCCACAGCTGCAGCTACAATTCCTCGTGGACCAATCCAGGATATGAATACCTTTTCCTGCCACCTTAAATTAGAGTTGATGGAGCTTAGCCACACACCTAAAGGCCTTAATACCAAAATTACTACTGCAAAAAGTAATAAACTTCTTAAACCTAGTTGTTCAATTTGGTCTATATTTATACGGGATGAAAGTAAAATGAATAATAATGTAACTAGGATTAAACTTATATCTTCTTTAAAAGAAAGGATTTTTTTAAAGTCGTCAAGTTTTAAATTAGCTAACACAATACCCATTATAGTTGCTGCTAATAATCCGGCTTCTTTCTGAAGTAAATCTGCTGTAGAAAACACTAAAATTACAGTGCCTAAAGTGAATATATTCCTTAAATAGTCGGGTATTTTATTTTTCCCGATTAGATACCATATGATTACTGCTCCTATTCCACCTACAAAAAAACCAATGGAAATAGTGACTACGAAATCTTTTAATGCCTCAACAGTATAGAGCTCGCCATCAGACGAACTTTTAATAAATTCATAAACCAATACGGCAATTAAGGCACCTAAAGGATCAATTAGAATTCCTTCCCATTTTAAAATAGTATTGGTTTTTGCATTAGGTCGTACATTTCGAAGTATGGGTAAAACTACGGTAGGACCCGATACAATAATTAATCCACCAAATAAAAACGACATAGGTAAGCTATAATCCAATATTAGGTGGGCGGCAAGAGCACCCCCTATAAAAGTGACAATTACACCTATCACCAATAAATTTCTTACCGTGGAAGCTACTGTTTTAACCTCTTTTAAATTCAGCGTTAAACCTCCTTCAAAAAGGATTACACCAACAGATAAAGATACAAAGGAGAAGAGTAAATCACCGGAGAAAATATTATCTCCATCTATAAGCTTGGTTCCATCTAATGTGAAAAAGGTGGATACAGGCCCTACTAAAAGTCCGATCAAAATAAGGGGTAAAATAGCTGGCTGCTTAATTTTCCAAGCTAACCACTGGGCAAAAACACCTAATACTAAAATACTCGCTAATTCTACCATTAAATTTCTTTGTTTATACTATTGGAATGGGAAAAATAGTCATAATTTTCTTTAATTGGAATTTATTAGAAGGCTTTATTTGTAATGGTACTCACATTAAAATCATTTTATGATGACTTGTAGATTATATAATACGATAATTTGATTTTATTTTTGATTTATTTTCATTCAAAGAAGATTATGAAATCTAATATTCTCAAAGAAAGTATTTAGCTAGCCAGCTATTGAAATAATTAAAACAACATATGAATTAGCAATACCATTAAAAAGCCACTGACTGCAATGATACCTGTCATCACAGTCCACGATTTAAATGTTTGTTTCTCCGTTAAACCTAACAATTCTTTAACTAACCAAAATCCGCTGTCGTTAACATGCGACATAAAAGTACCGCCTGCTGCAATGGCTATAACCAAACATGCAAGAGTAAAGCTGCTGGTATCCGCCATAATTAAGGGAGAAACTAACCCTGCGGCAGTAATCATTGCTACAGTAGATGACCCTTGCATCACTCTAATTAATAAAGCTACCAAAAAAGCGAAAATAAGCAATGGAAATCCCATATCTGCTAAAGAATTGGCGAGCATTTCACCCGCGCCTGTATTCACTAAAACTTGCTTAAATACCCCGCCTGCACCGGTTATTAAAATAATCATACCTGCAGGCCCCATAGATTTGGTACTGATATCTAATAATTCTTTTTTTGTAAAACCAGATTTAATCCCCAATACATACCAGGCAACTATATTAGCAATTATTAAGGCAGCAAAGGGGTGACCTACTAAAGAGATTGTTTTGATTATAAAGCTATTGGTGATCGGAAAAATCCCACTATCTGTAAATGTATTTAAAAGAATAAGTACAATTGGAATTGATATGATACCTAATATAGTATATATATGAGGTTGTTTTTTTAAATTTTCATTATCAGCGAACTCATTTTTAGTAGACAAGGCTGGTAAACCTACAAATATTTTATTCCCTATATACTTACCATACAAAATACCTCCAATTATTGCAGATGGTAGTCCAACAATTCCTCCAATTAAAATTACCCATCCTAAATCAGCGCCAATTATATCAGCAACAGCAATTGGGCCTGGGGTTGGTGGCATAAAAGCATGAGTTACGGCCAAGCCTGCCAGCAGAGGCAAAGCAAATAGTAGAAGTGATTTGCCCGTTTTTTTATGCAATGCGTAAATCATTGGAACTAGTAAAATAAAACCCACTTCAAAAAATACGGGGATGGCAATTATAAATCCTGCTAAAGCCATTGCACCTGAAGCTTTTTTTACGCCAAACTTTTTTATGAGGAAGTCAGCTACAATTCTGGCACCTCCTGAATGTTCCAAAATTGCTCCAAACATTGCACCTAACCCTACCACAGTAGCTACAAAACCAAGGGTATTAGCCATTCCTTCTTTTATGGTATCCATAATGGCAAGAGGTTCTAGCCCTGCTAGTATACCAACTATTATGCTAGCAATTAATAAAGAGGCAAAAGCATGTAGCTTAGCTTTGAGTATTAAAACCAATAAAACAGTAATCCCTGCAAAAACAGCTAAAAGTAAATTGTAATCCATATTCAATTTAGTTTAACCAATCTGTATGGTAAAATGTACCTGATTTGTCATCCATTCTTTGGTAAGTATGCGCCCCAAAATAATCTCTTTGTGCTTGTATTAGGTTAGCCGAGGAATTAGCCTGGGAAATAGCATTTATATAATTAATAGCTTCACTTAAACAGTGAACGGCTATATTATTTTCAACACATTTGGCGACAACTTTAGCAAGTGAAGGCTTTAGTTTTTTTATGTAGGAAATTATTTCTGTATGATAAATTATATCACTTTCCTTATTCAGTATGTCAACTAATTTCTCCATAAGCTCCGACCTGATAATGCAACCATTAGTCCAAATTCTGGCAATTTCACTTAAATTCAATGACCAATTAAACGTTTCTGAGGCTTCTTTTAACAGTTTAAATCCTTGAATATGATTTACTAACCTCGCCAATTGATAGGCTTCAAAAATATCATCTTCAGCGAGGTCTATTGTGCTTAATTCAAATGATAAAATCTTCTGCAAACTAACCCTATCATCCTTAAAGGCTGATAAGTATCTTGCAAATAAAGAACCTGCAATAAGGGTAGATGGCACTCCTAATTGAGCTGATGCAATGGTAGTCCAGTTGCCTGTTCCTTTGTTTCCAGCTTTATCCAAAATTTTATTTATCAACCAATCATCACCTTCTTTTTTGTTCAATATATCAATTGTAATTTCCCAAAGGTAGCTTTGTGCTTCTTTACTTAAATGAGATAGTATTTCAGCTATTTCATCGGGATTTTTACCCAT
>JBBSPJ010000178.1:0-9032 GCA_038258905.1 Cytophagales bacterium | reverse complement strand
AATCTTTCAACTTGTATTAGTCTCTGCGCTTCTGCTTCAACTGTTCTTTTTGAGATGTTTTATCATCTCTTTTTCCGTTTGGGAGTGCAAAGATAAGAGAATAATTTCTATTAACACAAACTTATTTGAAAATAAATTTAAATTAATTTTTGATGCCTGAATTGAAGCCTCAAACCTCGCTCCCTTAACACCCCTCTCATCCTTTCAATAATCTCTCGCTTAACGCTTACCCCGCTTTTGGGTTGACAAAGGTAAGAAAGATTTTGGCTTTCTTACTAGCGATTCCCTAACTTTTATCTGATCTATTTTATCCCCTCTTTTAAGAGGTTACAAATCAATATCTTATACCATAAAAATAATTCGAATTATTTGCGCGGGGCTTTGTAGATGGGTACTGTGCTGCATGGCTCGCCATACATTAGAGAAGAAACGACAGGGGTAAGATGCTTGGTTATCTCGGTAAATGCGAATTCAGGATGACTCAATTCGGAGCAACCCTTTACAACCACCTTTGCATCTACATACTTCTCTTTATCGATTAAGGAGATAGCATGCTTTAAAACATCCTTTTCCAATTCATTAGGATCGCCAAATGTAAGCAGACTTGCTACCGAACTTAACTTGGAGGCAAGTAACATGTAAGACCAATTAGGAATAATAGCATCATCTGAGCAAAAAATATTCACATAGGCCTTTTCATACTGATTCCAGTCGTGGTTTTTCACAAACTCTCTAAAATCCTTCTCTCTTAATACCAGACCCTGATACAATTGGTCTTTTAAATCGATAGAAAATCTTTTGGTTTGCTTATCTAATATATCTTCTAAATCGAGTGATACTAAAGGGCTACTTTTTACTCTATTGATTATTTCTTCCTGCATACTTACTTCATTCAATTTGACTATACATACTCACTTATACACTAAAAAGTTCCTGTTTTACAGCACAAAGGTTCATAGGAAGGATTTCTTTTTAGAAACAGGTGAATAAAACTCTTTTCCATAATTAGGTTCGAAATAAGCTAAATCTTCGAAATGACCTCTTTCATATCTTTGAAAGGCATGCAATCCCATAGAAGAGGCAGATGGGTTCACATTTTCTATTATTTTCACATTAACCTTATCTTTCATCAGCTCTTTAGCTTTTGGTGCGCCATTTCCAAATAATAAAATAGCATCATATTCTGAAATATATTTATCAAAGGATGCTTCTTCCAGTATTAAATTACTCAAAGGTTTTATTTCCTTGAGATTAGGTGATAGTATTTTATAAAAAACCTCCATCCTTCTGGCATCAAGCATAGGTATAAGCAGCGTCTTAAAATCTGTATAGTTAAAATTCATTACCTGGTTTGCCATCGCATCTAATGAGGAAACGGCAATTAAAGGTATGTTAAGTGCATAGCATAAACCTTTTGCGGTACTCAATCCAATTCGCAATCCTGTATACGATCCTGGCCCGGAGGATATTGCAATTGCATTTAGGTCTTTAAATTCTATTTCACAGTGCGCTAAAAGTTGCTCTATTAAAATCGCTAAAGCTCCTGAGTGTGATTTCTCTGAATGTAAATCTGTAGAAACCATTATTTTACCATCTCGATGAATAGCCACAGAGCAAATGTTGGTAGCAGTTTCTATGCTTAAGATGGTAATCATAATAATTCAATTATTTTTTTGAGTATAACTATTAACACAAAAATAGAAAATAAATAACTTATGGTAGTGGCTGAGACTTTCCTACTTAATTTCACGCCTAAAGTAGCACTCAGCAGGGTGCCCAGGATTAATGGAATAGTAACTTGAAATAGAATGTAACCTGTATGAGAAATGTTGATTTGCACCATAGGTTGTTGGAACAGGTTATAAATAACCATAGCCAAAGAAGTTATGGTGATTACACCTAAGGATATGGCTTTAGCTTTTTTCACTTCCATTTTCAAGCCTTCACTTAATAATGGAATGATGATTATCCCTCCACCTAAACCGGTTAATGCAGCAACCATCCCGGCAGCTCCCCCTGTCAGGCTAAAAAATCTTTTCAATTTCTTAATCTTCTCAACAAATAAGTTTTGCTTTTTAGCATTTCTCAAAGTTGATAGCAACATGAGTGCTAATAAAAAAATAACTACAATGTTAAAGACCTCCTTGGAATAAAATTGTGTATTCACTATGAAGTACAGCGTTAAAATTCCCATCAAAATTCCGGAAAAACTGATTATACCAATAGCTTTAGGATTAAACTCTTTGTTACGAATATGATTAAAAGTGCCAAATGATGCTGCAAAAAAAGTTCCTAATAATGAATTAGCAACAGTGTATTGCGCTATTTCTTGTTCGGGCAGGCCAAGGTAGAGAAAGGCAGTAGGTAAAATCAGTATATAAATGAGGCCTCCGCCTACTCCAAGCATCCCTGATATAAAACCACCTACTATACCTGCAAAAAATAATAAAAGGTAGAATTCCATCAACCTGCTTTCAGTAATTCCTGATATTTTTTAGAGTCATTCAATATTTCTGTTGCACGTACTACCTCAGCATCGTTTTCAAATGACGACTCTATCATTCCTTGCCTTTTATGGTATCTGGAAATAATTTCTTCTTTTAAAGCTAATTTAATTTCCTCTTGAAAAAGCTGAAGGTCTTTTGATTTTTGAGTTTGAATTTCTTTTTCAAGGTTGCTTAGCTCCTTTTCGAGCAACTCGTAAAATTTATCTTTCCTGGCTTGTTCCTTTAATTTCTCTACTATTTTCTCAGTCCCAGATTGATATTGGTAATTCTTACCATTTAACCATTTAACAAAGTCATTAAATAAGGCATCCGATATTTTAAAAGTTTCTGCATCCGGTGTAGTTTCACTATTGTAATAATAATCAGTTGCAAAATCGAAAATGTATCCGTTTTTAATAAGTTGAATAGTAATGGGTGCAAAATTCTCATCCTCCACCTCAATATCGGGAGAAACTCCACCGCCATCAAAAACTACTCTGCCTGATTTAGTTTTAAATTCGGTCTTTAAAGAGTCAGGAATTTTACCAATACTTCCGTCTTCGTTTCTATGACTGTAATCTATTGCCTGAATACACCTGCCACTAGGAATATAATATTTAGCTGTTGTAATTTTTAATTGACTATTATAGCTCAAAGGTCTCGTGGCTTGCACTAAACCTTTGCCATAACTTTTTTGGCCTACCAAAACGCCTCTATCATAATCCTGCATTACTCCGGAAACAATCTCTGAAGCTGAAGCACTTGTTTGGCTAATCAAAACCACTAGAGGGATATTAACATCCAATGGATTCTTCATAGTTGGGTAGGTTTTATTCCATTCCTCTATCTTACCTTTTGTGGATACTACCTCATATCCTTTAGGAATAAAAACATTGGAAACTTCGATCGACTCATTCAGTAAACCCCCACCATTTCCTCTTAGATCTAGTATTACTTTTTTGGCTCCTTTATCTTTCAATTCAATTAAGGCACTCCTTACATCTGCACCTGCACCATTTGAAAACTCAGTTAATCTAATATAAGCTATATCGTTTTGTATTAAACCATAATAGGGTACACTTTCCACATCAATTCTACCTCTTTCCACTTCAAACTTTAAAGGTTTTTTTTCTTTAGGTCGTTTAACACTAATTTGAAAAGTAGTACCAATTTGCCCCTTCAATAAGGTATTGATTTCATCTGTTTGCATACCAGTAATATCAATCTTATCTATTGCAATAATTTCATCACCAATTTTTATACCTGCTTTTTCTGCAGGAGACTTTTCAAAAACCATCAATACCACATTCCGGCCATCAAATTTCCCCATTGCTGTACCTATACCACCATATTGACCAGTGCTCAAAATGCGGTAATCTTCAATTCTATTTTCAGGAATAAAATTTGTGTAAGGATCCAGAGAAGCTAGCATGGCTTCAATTCCTGTTTCCATTAAATCTGTCGGATCTATTTCATCTACATAATAAGTATTTAACTCTTTATATAGACTAGTGAAGATATCCAGGTTCTTAATGATTTCGAAGTATCTGTCTGATGCCTTATAGCTGAATGAAAATAAAGCAATTAGCCCGATAGAAAATAATGTGATTGTAATTTTTTTGTTGAAAGTCATGCGGTTACTCAATTTTAACTGTTTGTTTCAAACGCTCTAAAACTAACTTTAGTTTTGGGGAGATAGTGGAATAAGGTAAAGTTTTATCAGTGGTATAGATAAATGCAATCCAAAATGATTTTTGAAGAGTATTGGGAGCAAATAAATGCTTTTGCAATCTGTAACACTCTTTAATCTGCCTTCTAATTTTATTTCTGGCGACAGCTTTTTTAAATTTTCTTTTTGGAACAGTAATTAATACCTGGTGAGCTTGGGGTGCGTCAGGATTGGAGAAGTGGTTTTCCAAATATATTACCTTAAAAGGGAATAAATAAAAAGAGGAGCCTTTGTCAAAAAGCTCCTTAATTATTTTCTTACTACTAAGACGTTCCTCTTTTTTGAAAGAATAGGATTGATTGTCTTGTAGGTCAACAGACACCATTTTTATAGCATTAGCTATATTATTTTCTGTGTTTGCTCTTCTCGTCAGAAACTGTCAACTTGTGACGACCTTTAGCTCTTCTTCTAGCTAATACAGCTCTACCATTTGCAGACTCCATTCTAGTTCTAAAACCGTGCTTATTTTTCCTTTTTCTCTGAGAAGGCTGAAATGTACGTTTCATATCTTTTACTATTTATAATTTCTTAATACTAATTTGGCACTCAAATTTTATTACGGCCTGCAAAGTTAATTACTTAATTTATTATTACAAAGATACAGCTGAAAATGATTCAAATATTTAATATGAAAATCACCAATGTCCCTAAAAACGAATTATATGCTTATAAAAAACAGTCAAAGTTTCAGAAAGCGAGCCCAATTTCACAAATTTACAAAAACAAATTGAATTCGCTTGCTTATGACACACTACCAATTAAGTCAAAAACATCCTCATTCAGAATTTTTACAAGTAGAAATTACCTTTACCGAATTAGCTAAAAACACCTCGCCTCTCTTTGTTCGGCTACCTGCATGGCGGCCAGGCAGATACCAATTGGGAAATTTTGCCAAGAACATCCGGAATTTCAAGGTTGAATGCGGAAGCGGCAAAGTAGTGAATCACAGAAAGAAATCGCGCAACCTTTGGGAAATAGACAGACCCAGAGATAGTGGGCTTAAGGTTAGTTACGAGTATTACACCTCCGAAATAGATGGAGGAAGTACCTTTGTAAACGAGGAGCAGTGGTATTTGAATTTCATAAATTGCCTGATGTATATAGAAGAGGACTTGAATACAAGTTGTGAGGTGAAGCTAGACATACCTTCCGACTGGATAATAGCCTGTGGCTTGAAGCATAAGCAACAAACCATTTATGCGCAATCATTTTATGAATTAGTGGACAGCCCTGTAATTACCTCTAAGAACTTGACACATATTAAGTACGAGCTGAATAAAATCTCATTCCACTTGTGGTTTAAGGGAGATTTTCAGTTCCTCCATCAAGAAAAAATATTAAGCGATTTTCAGAAATTCACAGAAGAGCAGCTTAAGATGATGGGTGATTTCGAAAGCGATTCTTACCATTTTCTATTCCAAATTTCTGACCAAAAGGCTTATCATGGGGTGGAGCATTTAAACAGCACATGCATTGTTTTAGGTCCGGCAAAGGATTTTAACAACGAGGATTTTTATGATAATTTGCTGGGAATCAGCTCGCACGAATTATTTCATTATTGGAATATTATCCGCATCAGGCCGAAAGAAATGTGGCCTTACGATTTTACCGGGGAGAATTATTTTAGCACAGGCTATGTGGCAGAGGGAGTTACCACCTATTATGGTGATTTATTTTTAATAAGAAGTGGTGTTAAAAATCTAAAATGGTATCAGAATGAGCTTAATAAATTACTGAAAAGGCACTTTGACAATAATGGAAGACATAATTACTCAGTCGCTGACTCTTCTATGGACTTATGGGTAGATGGCTACGAAATGGGCACACCCTCCCGGAAAGTGTCGATTTATGTAAAAGGGGCTATCATAGCACTGATTCTGGATTTGAAAATAATATTGGAGAGCAGAGGAGAAAAAAGCTTCGATAATATTTTGCGGGATTTATGGAATCATTATTATAAAAACAATAAAGGTTATAGCGCTGAAGATTACCTAAAAACGGCTGAGTCAGTAATAGGCTATGATCTAGCGCAATATAAAAAAGATTTTATTGAAGGTAAAGCTCCTTTGGAAGGCGTTTTATCCGAGTTATTTCCTCAGTTTGGTTACGAATTAATTCAACGATATTCAGAAAACCCATTAACGAAATTTTACGGCTTAAAATATACGGAGGGCGAAGAGGGATATATTTTGAAAAACCTTGCACCGAACAGTCCGGCCGAAGACGTTTTCAGAAGAGAAGATGTAATTATCAGTATAAATCGTAAAGACATCAAGAATTTTGAAATTAAGAGCCTCAGGGATATGGATAGCATTTCTTTTCATGTGATGAGAAATGGTAAAATGAAAACCCTGGAAATGACTAAGAAAAAGGAAGCTTACTACTATGCTTTTTATGAAGTAAAGGAGATAGAAAGTTTATCAGATGGGCAAATTAACCTGAGAAAAAAATGGTTAAATGCTTGATTGAAAGTAAAATGGGTATAAAAAGCGAAAGGTCCCTCCCCAGGGACCTTTCTATTTCAACCAAAACCTTACAAAGTCATTAACTTATATAAGATGTTGTAAAGGTAATGCTAATTTTTAGATGTGCAAATACATAATTAAAATAATTATCAAAAACTTTACTTTATTATATAAAAAAGGCTTATCGATAGATCAATAAGCCTTTTAATTCGATAATAATATTAATTAAAATTCATAAGCTTGCTTTTCTGATATATGGCTGGCAATAGATCTTCTGATTTCTTTTAAGTTAGCTGGCTCTACTTTTGTAAACCTTTTCAAACCTAAAAGCATCATTCGCTGCTCATCACCTTCTGCGAAAGCAAAAATTGCTTCTTTGCCTGCTTTCTGTGCAATATCGACAGCTCTGTGCATATAAAGATTAGTCATATTGATTTGCTGCTGGCAAGCTTCCTCTCCTTTTAAGGAAACAAGTTTTTCTGTTCTTAATAAAGCAGATTCTGAAACATATACTTCAATCAGCATATCAGCAAGATTCATTAAAATTTCCTGCTCATTGGAAAGTTTCTGCATGAATTTCTGTACGGCTGCTCCTGAGATCATCAATCCAGCTTTTTTCAAATTAGCTAATAACTTCTTTTCTTTTGCAAATAAAGCAGTATCCTCATCTGCTCCAAAATCAGGAATGCTCGTTAATTCTTTTTGAACATTCATGGCAGGCGTCATTAAATCTAACTTGCCCTTCATTGCTCTCTTCAAAAGCATATCAATAGTTAACATTCTATTGATTTCGTTGGTGCCCTCAAAAATCCTATTGATTCGTGCATCTCTGTAAGCTCTATCCATAGGTGCATCAGCTGAAAAGCCCATACCACCATAAATCTGAACGCCTTCATCGGCTACATAGTCCAAGGTTTCTGAACCATGTACTTTCATAATAGCACATTCTATAGCGAATTCTTCAACAGATTTTAGCTTAGCTTCTGCTTGCTCCATTCCACCTTCTATTAATTCAGCGTAGGCATCATCAATATTCTGACCTGCACGGTAAGCCGCTGATTCAGAAGCATAAGTTCTGGCAGCCATTTCAGCTAATTTGTGTTTAATAGCACCAAATTTCCCAATTGAGGTTCCGAATTGTTTTCTTTCGTTACCGTATTGAGCAGCATGCCCAATTATTGCTTTAGAAGCACCAATAGTGGAAGCAGCTAATTTAATTCTGCCTATATTTAAGATGTTAACGGCAATTTTAAAACCATTTTCTCTATCAGAAAGAAGGTTTTCTACCGGTACTTTACAGTCGTTGAAGAACACCTGGCGAGTAGAAGAACCCTTAATACCCATTTTGGCTTCTTCTTCATTCATAGTAACACCACCAAAATCTTTCTCTATAATAAAAGCAGAAAGGTTTTTGTCGTCATCTATTTTTGCGAATACGATGAAAATATGAGCAAAACCACCATTGGTGATCCACATTTTTTGTCCGTTTACGATATAATGTTTCTTATCTTCTGATAGAACAGCTTTTGTTTTACCACTATTGGCATCTGAACCTGAATCCGGCTCAGTTAAACAATAAGAAGCTTTCCACTCACCAGTAGCTAGTTTTGGTAGGTATTTTTGTTTCTGCTCAGCATTACCATAATATAATATTGGTAAGGTACCTATACCCGTATGAGCAGAAAGTGCTACTGCAAATGAATGACCTGCACCAATTACATCAGCTACCAGCATGGAAGTATTAAAATCCATACCGAAACCACCGTACTCTTCAGGAACAGAGGTGCCTAAAAGACCCAATTCGCCTGCTTTATCCATCAATGATGGCATTAATTCAGGATTTCCTTTTACATTATCAATTTCATCAAGTCTTGGGTAAATTTCCTGATTTAAGAAATCTTTACAAGTTTGAGCAATCATTTTCTGCTCTTCTGTCCACTCTTCCGGGGTGAATACTGCCTGAGCAGGTGTTTCTTTAATAAGAAACTCTCCACCCTTTACTGCGAATTTTTTTTCTGTTGTATTCATATTATTAGTATCAAGTATTTGGTATCAAGTATCTAGAGAATTCTACTAGTACTTAAAATACCAAATGGTTTCAATAATTATTTATTTAACTTAGTTTCAATGCTATTAATTAAGCCGTTTAACATCTTCTGAATTTCATTCAACCTAATGACTGTGTTATTAAACACTTCATCATCAATAAACCCTAAATCAAAAGATAGTATCAATTGTGTTTCAAACTCAAAAGAAGACCCTTGAGGTATGTATAGAAATCTACAAAAATCCTTTTGTGTTTTTCTGCCGCACCCTTCTGCTATATTAGAAGGGATTGATATAGCTGATCTT
>JBBSPJ010000177.1:0-9226 GCA_038258905.1 Cytophagales bacterium | reverse complement strand
CTACACTAAACCAATGGCTTTGCACTGCTACAGCCATTTCACCGGTTTTGGCATCGCGCGCCACAATGGAATAGGTGTGGGCTAGCGGATCAGATGGTTTTTGAGATTGTGCTGAGGCAGGCAACCAGTAAGCTCCAATCAATAGGGTAAGTAAGATTCGTATCATAATTTGAAAGTTATAGTAATGTAGTTAAAGATTTTTTTTTAAAGATCCCTTAGTTTTATTATGGGCGGATTTAATCTATGAAAAAGTTTACTTTAAACTTATTTTTAAAGCAATAAATCTTTCTTGAACGATTAAGATCTGGAAATAAAACAACAAATATAAATATTGTTCAATAAATTAACTTAAATGATTTTCCGATTAAAATTTTTCAGTAAAAACTATATATAAATAGTGCTATATGTTAACTTTTTATTTTATTTTTAAAAAATTGAATTGTACTTAAGTTCTCAAACTTATCAACCTAACCAAAAAAAATGAAAAAGTTTAAAGCACTCATTATAAGCATCTCTTTATTACTACTAATTTCTACCACAACCATGTCGCAGGATTGTTCCTGCACAGATTCCTTTGAGGCCACCGTGGCAACCTATGAAAAAAACTACTCACTTTTTATGTACAAAGTCAGAGAAGATAACAGATCTTTATACAATGCGCATACTGACTTAATGCGTAAAAAAGCTAATGAAGCCACAAATCTTGTTGATTGTAAATATGTTTTGGACCAATGGTTGGATTTCTTTAGGGATGGGCACACCTATATCCGCATCTCTGCAAAATCAGAACCAAAAGTGGAAAAAATTACTATCTCGGAAAAGCAATTTAAATCCGATTTCAAAAACAAAAACTATGATAAAAATCCTCTTCTGGGTATATGGCAAAATGGCGCTTACACTGTAGCACTTATTCCTAATCCTAAATCAAACAATACTAAAAGAGATTATGTAGCAGTAATTGTAGAGACTACCAATGAAAACTGGAGTAAAAACGAAGTGAAATTTGAGTTGGCAACGGTTTTTGGCACCAATTACACTGCAAATTTTATGATGAGCGATCATTCACCTAAATCTACCACCGCACAACAGGTAAGTGCGGGAAAATTGAGCTTTGAAGGGTTAGGCGATTGGACAAAGGTCTGGCCTCAAACAAAAGAGGAAGTATCTCAAAACATCGTAGACTTAAACTACAATAAATTCCACTATGCTGAATTAGATGGTATACCATATCTGAGATTTCCAGATTTCTGGACTGTAACACCTGAACATGTAGATAGCATTATGAATGCTAACCATGAAAAGCTAATAGCTGCTGAATTTATTATTATAGATGTAAGAGACAATGGCGGTGGAAATGATAATACCTATTATCCGGTTTTACCTTATTTAATGAGTGGCCCTATTCAAATTCCTAATACAGGCTTCTGGATGAGTGAGTACAACATAAAACAATTTCTAAAGACAAGTGATTTTGAAGATAAGACCTACGAAGAATATACAGAGGAAGAACGTCAAACATATGATTACCTTATGACTTTTAAAGATTCAGTATATTTTGAAGATCCAGACAATTATTTTTATACCTTCAAGCCAGACACACTATATTCCGGACCTAAAAAAGTAATATTATTGATCAATGAGGGATGTGGAAGTTCAGGTGAAACTTTTATTTACCGTGCTAACCAGAGTGATAAAGTAGTTGTATATGGGCAAAATACCGCAGGTGTTGTTGACGGTTTTAATGGACTTTCGAAAGATATAGGTTGTTTTGAATTGACTTATCCTTCTTCCTACAGAGCAATGGATTTGGATAAAAACCCAATTGACCCCTACGGAATAGCACCTGATGTTTATGTAGATGAAAATATTGATCCTTTGCCTTATGCCGTAGAGCATATGAAACTTTTGATAAAGAATGAGGAGTAAATATTAATTTAAAATCTTTTAGTGTTTTAAATTGATTACTCTTCCAGCTTGTTCATGAAAGCCTTAATAACCTCATTGTATTGCTCGCTATTATCTCTGGCAGTAGAATGCCCGGCATTTTCGATCACAGCAAATTGGGAACCCGGAACCATTTGATGAAAACGTCTAACCGTTTCAGGTCGTGCTTCATCATATTCACCTGTCACAAATAGTGTAGCTACTTTAACATCATTTAGCGCTTCTGAATTATCATAGTTTTTCAAAGTGCCGACGGCTGTAAATTCACTTGGGCCCCACATGTAATTATAGATAAAGGAGTTACTAGGTGCTGGCACAGTATCCAAAGGATGTTGCTTAAATTCCGACCGTAATCCAAATCTACTCCAATACAGATCATTTGCGTATTGATATTCTTTTGATGCATAATCACCACTTTCTTCCGCTACGGCAATATAGGCCTGAACAGAATCAGGCAAATTCATTATTAAAGTATCAGCATCGGCAGTCCAAATGGGCGTGCTTACATAGGGGCTACTAAAAATTATAGCTTCAATCCCCTCGGGATGTGCCTGATAATACTCCAGCTCCAGGGCGGCACCCCAAGAATGTCCCAGAACATAGAATTCATCAAGCTTTAGGTGTTTTTTAAGCTGATGTACCTGCTCAACAAATTTATCCACTTTGAGCAAAGTAGTATCTGTGTGGTAGCCGGAACGACCGGTTCCCAGTTGATCGAATAAAATAATAGGACGCTCCTTACTCAAGGGTTCCAGCTCATAAAAATAGCGATGCGTGCCACCGGGTCCTCCATGGATGAGTAATAACGGAGTTGCTGTACCTTCACCCAGTACTTTGTACCAAATTTCTCCGCCTTCTACCTCCACGTAGCCTTCATGTGGCTGAAGACCAACCTGGTTTTGACATCCAAAACTGAGGATGAATAAAGAAATTATAAAGAAATTTTTAATCTGGTACATATTTGAAAATGATGTTTAAACTTCAATTTAGTAAGAAAAAGTAATTGATCTAGCTAAAAGAGCTGATATCAAACTTTTAATTATTAACAAGGTCTTTTGCAAAATACGATTGTAAAGTGTATATTTACACTTTACATTTAGTAAATGATACAAAGTTTTAAAAGCAAGCCTTTAAGGCTTTTGTTTGAAAAAGATGACAGTTCTAAAATTCGACCTGACTTTATTCGAAAGGTTGAAAATATTCTCACTCGGCTTCAAGCAGCAAAGGAGATAAAAGATATGAATGCACCTGGCTATAATCTACATCCCTTAACAGGAAAAAGAAAGGGGGAATGGTCCGTAATAATAAAAGAAAATTGGAGAATCACTTTCAAATTTATAAATGGAGATGCATTTGAAGTTAACATGGAAGATTACCATTAAAAATTATGAAAATGAAAAAACCCATTCATCCAGGCCGTATAATTAAAGATGATTATTTAGAGCCACTAGAACTAACCACCGGAGCACTTGCTAGTGCCTTAGGTGTTTCTAGACAAACTATTGCTGCCATCATTAATGAAAGGGCTGGCATTAGTCCGGAGATGTCATTAAGACTTTCAGAGGCATTTGACACAACTCCTGATTTGTGGATTGGAATGCAAAGAAATTACGACTTATACAGGGCAAGCTTGACTTTTGAGCCTAAAGGAATCATTAAAAGAGTGTATACAAGTACCGTATAGTCTCATTAAACCCTATTTTTCAAATCTCACTTATAAAATAAGTTGCTTTTACTGAAAATAAGCACCATATTCTTCCGGAAGCGTCTCCAACTCTCTAATTTTGATATCTTTATAATACAATTCAGCGGCTTCGCTCTGTAGTTGAATTTTACCTTTTGTCAGTGGAATAGACTTACCATCCTCCACATAACGTGAGTTTTGCAAAACCATTACTATTTCTCCATTGACTATGTGAATACTTTTTCCTTCAAAACAGATCAAATCTAAGGTGTTCCATTCACCGGCTACTTTTTCATAATTCGCATTACGCAAGGCAAGACCTGCTATTTCTTCTCCTTCTCCCAGCGAAATAAAATCCTGACTAACATCTGCCACAGGATTCATGATGTACTCCGGAGGAAAAGCTTTAATATCAATGGCTGAATTGGCCTGACTCCAATAGTCGCCCATGTGGCCTTCCATTATTTGAAATTCCTGTGAGAGCATCCAGCTGCGCCAATATTCCGCACCATTAGGACCTATTGAGTGGTATAATATGCCTGAATCTTTTAATAACTTTTCCCTTGGCGTCCATATTTTATCTCCCCACTTTATCTTTAACTGCAAGTGGTAATTAGCATATTCTTCTTTGCTGATCACACAGCCATAAATTTCTCCACTTACTTTTAGAACCGTTTCACCTTCTTCTTCCAGCACTATAAAAACATCATATCCCTCAGGGTTGAGGCCTATAGGTTCTATGATATTTCCTTCAGCATCAGTGGGTTGCTCTCCATTATACCCAAGTTTATGTTTGTAACTTAGATATTGATCCCACTGCGATAAATCAGAATCCAAGAGGTTGGTCCATTCGGGTTCGGCTTCCTTTTGGCAAGATGTTAAACAAATAAAAGCAAGAACGATAAAAATAGATTGTTTCATGATGCCGAAGATAATTAAACATTAAGGTATTTGCTAAAGCAAATTAAACATTAAGAAGTTAAGGTAATTAAGAATTAAAGTATCTGTTGAAGCAGATTAAACAATAAGAAGTAAAGTATTTGCTAAAGCAAATTAACCATTAAGGAATTAAGGTAATTAAGCATTACTTAAATTTAAAGAGATAAATATCTGCTAAAGCAGATTAACCATTAAATATTTAAGTTTATTTCAAAAATCGATTTACTTAATTTTTATAACTAGTATGAGGGTTTACTAATCAGGCAGACTTTGAAAGATTTCGTTGACTAATGGTCTTAATGATTTGGTTATATTATCCGTGTAGAAATTGATTAAAAGTCCTTGAGGTTTTTTTAACAGCTTCATGTAAGTGTATAATTGTGCTTCGTGAACAGGCATAAGATATTCTACGGTTTTCAATTCCACGACAATCGTGTTATCTACCAAAAGATCGAGCCTTAGTTCTGCATCTATCACTATTCCATCATAATGTACAGGCACAAATACCTGTTTATGCACTTTATGACCCCGTCTTTCCAACTCATATTTAAGGCATTTTTGATATACACTTTCCAGTAATCCCGGACCGAGTGCTTTATGTACTTTGATGGCACATCCTGTAATTGCATATGATAACTGGGTAATTTCTTTTTTAGTCATGACTTTAGCTTTTTTGGTTTATATACTAAAGTAATATAAATATTGATAAAAACATTAAAGGATTAAGGCATTAAGTAAATTAAGTTGAAAGTGTGATAGCTTCATTATAACTCTAGGAGATTATTATTTTTTTTGTAACCACTTTTAACTTCTAAATGGGTTGGGTTCAAGCCTTTTCTAAATTCCCTTAACTTCTTAATGGTTAGGGCTCTGCCCTGTCCCTTAATTCCCTTAATTCCTTAATGTTCTGAATATGATAATATTCCTTAATTTCTAACTTAAAAATCTCAGCAAATCCTTCTTACTCAGCAACTTCAAAAACGAGGCATCTTCTACAATTAATTCTCCGGCTAGTTCTCTCTTAGTGGCCTGGAGCTGCATAATTTTCTCTTCTACTGTATCAGGGCATATCATTCTGATGGCCGTAACATTTTTGATTTGCCCAATACGGTGCACTCGGTCAATTGCCTGATTTTCAACTGCGGGATTCCACCATGGATCCACCAGATAAACATAATTGGCCTGCTCTAAATTTAAACCGGTACCTCCGGCTTTTAGGCTGATTAAAAATACTCGAATATTTTGCTGCTTTTGGAATTGCTCCACTACAGCTTCTCTGTTTTTGGTGCTACCCGTTAATTTAACATACGCAATGCCTTTTTTCTGTAATTCTACTTCAATCAGACTCAACATGGAAACGAACTGAGAAAACACCAGCATTTTATGGTGAGGAGCATTGTCTTCAATCTGTTCCATTAAAGCTTCAATCTTGGAGCTCCTGTGGTCTTCAGTGAAGGTGCCATCATTCAAAAGCTTAGTGGAATTGCAAATCTGCCTGAGCTTAGTTAAACCCCGGAGAACATTCATCCTGTTCTTGTCCAGCTCTTCCTCATTCTTTGCCGAAACGTATTCCCTAAATTCTTTTTCGTAGGCATCATAAATAGCGCGTTGCTGCTCCTGCATCTCACAATATAGAATGGTTTCTGTTTTCTCCGGTAACTCTTTTGCCACTTCTGACTTGGTCCTCCTTAGTAAAAAAGGACGGATTTTTTGTTGCAGATCCTGCGCTCTTTTACTGTCTTTAAATTGATCAATGGGGGCTGAGTAAATGTTTTTAAAGTACCTTTTGCTCCCTAATAGCCCCGGGCAGGCAAAGGAAAACTGACTGTATAAATCGAAAGTATTATTCTCCACAGGAGTCCCTGTTATCGCTATTTTATTCCGCGATTGCAGCAACTTTACTGCCTTATATCGCTGAGATTCCGGGTTTTTAATCTGCTGTGATTCATCCAGAAAAATATAGTTAAAAACATACGATTTGAGGAAGTTCACATCAGTGAGTAAAGTGGCGTAAGAGCTTAGTATGATATCAAACTTCTCATAATGCGCTGTTGACCTACTTCTTTCAGGCCCTTGCAGTGAAAGCACTTTGAGTGATGGTGCAAACTTTTCAATTTCAGCCTTCCAATTAAATATAAGGGTAGTGGGCACCACCAATAAATTAGTATTCTCCCCTCTTTTCTCTTTCTGCAAAAGCACAAAAGCAATTATCTGTACAGACTTACCAAGCCCCATATCATCTGCCAGGCAACCGCCAAAATTGAAATCATCGAGGAAATTAAGCCAATTCAGACCTTCCTTTTGATAATCCCGCAAATTGCCTTTTAGTGTTTTAGGTACTTTTACTTTTTTGATAGCTGTAAAATCTTCGGCTTTTTCACGGTATAAAGCCAGTTCTCTTTTCACAGAATCATCCAACATTTCTTGCTCGAAAAGCTCCTCTACCTGACTGAAATTTACCTTTTGGAGGGTTAATTGATCGTCTTCTGAAATGTCAGCAGCGATAAAATATTGCTTGAACTTTTCAATCCACTCTTTCGGGATAAGCCCTTGGGTGCCATCATCCAAAAGCACATAATTTCTCTTATTTTTTACCGCAAGGTGGATTTTCTTCAAGGAAGCCTTTTGCTTTCCAAATTTCACATCTACCTCTGCATTAAACCAATTGATGCCACTCAGCACTTTAATATCCACCTTTATTTTATTCGGATTAAAGCGGTTATTCTTAATTTCATTAAAACCTAAGACCCTGATTTGATGATTGCCCCACTCTTCAAAAGTGTTGAGAAACCAATCTTCATCTAGAAAATACCTTTTATGAAGATAGAAATACTCCAAGGGCCCTTCAAGTTGTTCTTTAAAGTCGGGATGTTGCTTGATGAGCAGCGAGATTAGTTTATCCTCTTCTTCAGGATCACGCTTTACCATAAAAACTTTACCTTTCTGATCTGTTCCATAAATCTGGCGTTTGCTTCTTACGGCAATTTCCATATCGCTGTATCTAATTACAGGAATAATCATTACGTGGCTGCCAAAATCTGACAAGTAGATGATGCGCTCACGATCCGTATCAAAACTACCCCACGCTATTTGTTTTCGAGTAGCTTGAGGTATGTACTGATAGTCTATTTTGATTTTGTCTTCAATTTGATTGAGCAAACCTTCTCTAAAAGCATTGAATTTGGAGGGATAAACCAATAAGCTTCCCTTATACTCAAACAACTGCTGTATGGTTCGAATCAGTTGCAGATTTAACATTAGGTAAAGTACTTCTTCTATCTGTAAAAAGTATTCGTAGCGAACAGCAATCTCTTTCAAGGAATAAGATTTTTCTCCCACCTTAACAGTGGCTGAGATTTCATATGCATCTCCTGTCTTCGAAACAGTAATCACCGGCTCTTCAGGAAGCAAGGTTATTTTAACAGCTTTCAAAGCAGATGTGATCACATTTTCTGATTTTTCCTGCTGGTGGAAATAAATAGGATACTGCAAGGGATTTTGTACAATTGCCTTTAATGCAGCAATATCTTCTTCAGTCTCCTTGTGCTCAGTGCGATTTTGAAATCGACTAAGCGCCATAAAAAATTGCATCTTAGCAGGATCTGTGCTTTTCCAAAGATGTTTTTGTGCATCAATCAGCAGCAAAGGATTTTTAAGCTTTCCCTTTTCAGTTCTTTGCCCATGGTATAACTCCACAATTAAATGATGGTAGAATTTATGCTGCCTAAGCACTATGAAACGCGCTTCTGGAACGGAATCAGTTTGTACGATACTTTCCTCTGCTCCAATTTGTTGTTTCAATCTATAAATACTTTCCCTGGTGATAGAAATGAGTTCCGATTTTATCGGTTCAATAAAAAGCCTCCCGCTTTTCAATTCTATCCTAAAATGTTGGTCCAGATTGGGCTCAGCTTCCAAACCGAAGTCCATAGCAGCTGTCCTTAGTTTTTCGTCCCTCACTGATTTATTAAAAAAAGCCTGTAGCTCCTTTTGTTTGCAAATGGCATTTAGAATTTGAATTTGGTAGGAACAAGCTTTGCTTCCCTCTTCTCCGCAATCGCATAAAAGTATGAGTAGATTTGCTTCTTGATGTATTGAGACAACTATTGAAAATTCACGAGTGATTTCCAGGTCAAATACCGCTTCATTCAGTTTTATCTCTTCGGGAAAAATTCTTCTTGCCTCTTCAAAGTCAGCTCCCCTAATTTCTAATGGTAAGCATTGCCACGAGAGAGCCTCCGATTCATCCAACTGAAGGAGCAGCCGGTGTTGTGATATAATAGAATTCGAATCAGGTGATGTCATTCAACAGGAGAATTTGGGCAATCTTAAGAAAATAAAAATAGCTAAGTACTGGCAGAAAGCGAAAAGTTACGGACTATTTTAAAAAATAGAGCGAATTATTATTTTGCTTACAAAAACTGAATCTACATAGCTCTTGCTGCTAAGTAAGCTGTAGTCCAGGCAGCTTGAAAGTTGAAACCACCGGTTACGCCATCAATATCCAGTACTTCACCAGCAAAGAATAAGCCTGGCATAATTCGGCTTTCCATAGTCTGCAAATTAACTTCCCCCAATTTTATGCCTCCACAGGTAACAAATTCTTCCTTAAAAGTGGTTTTTCCGGCAGCTACATACTCATCACACACAAGGTTATTG
>JBBSPJ010000176.1:0-9314 GCA_038258905.1 Cytophagales bacterium | reverse complement strand
AGAATAGATTTCAGGGCTACGCCCCTCTCTTCCTAAAATTAAATTATTTGCTACGAAGAGGACAGGGCTACACCCCTTACATTGAAAAGCAAGTGCAAAAAAGCAATTTACGGACCGGACTCTGTAACCTTCGTAATTATTATTGTGAAACAAGCAAGGGGCATCGCCCTGATATCTTCGTAGAATGTGTGATTAAGATTCCACATAAGGAGCGTAGCCCTGCGATCTGCGAGATTGTTGGCAAATGCATGCCATAAGAAATCATGATACATCCACACCCAGCGGACAAACATTTTTTTTAATCTTTTGAAAGGTCATGCACCAGCCAAAGGCAAGGGGCATGACCAGCCTTTGGCTGAAATCCGTAAAATGAATAAAGCCAAACCTTCTAATGAAATACAGATTTACGACTAAATATCCGATGGTGTCCACCAATCCATAATTATAGCGCTTCAAACAATCCGGCTCACAATATGTCATAATGTGTAGTTCCTAAATTTTATTTCTCGGCATAAAATACTCAAATTTGCATATGCAATTTAATCACAAAGACACCATCATTGCCTTATCCACCGCACCGGGAATTGGCGCCATTGCAGTCATCCGGCTTTCGGGGGATAATGCCATTCAGATTGTTAATTCCGTTTTCAATGGTAAAAACCTATTAAGCCAGGCTTCGCATACGGCTCATTTTGGTACTATCATTGATGACGACCAGCCGGAAGGGCAATCCGCTAAAATATTAGATGAGGTATTAGTGACTTTATTTGTAGCACCTAAATCATTCACTAAAGAAAACGTGGTAGAGATTTCGTGCCATGGCTCACCTTTTATTGTGCAGCAAATCATTAAATTATTCCTTAAAAAAGGAGTGCGATTGGCTCAGCCCGGAGAGTTTACACAGCGCGCCTTTTTGAATGGTAAATTTGATTTAGCACAAGCTGAAGCCGTGGCTGATTTAATCAATGCAGATACCCAAGCTGCACACACTGCCGCTATGAACCAGATGCGCGGGGGTTTTTCTGCTCAAATTAAGCAGTTGCGACAAGAACTGATTCATTTTGCCTCCATGATTGAGCTGGAACTCGATTTTGGAGAAGAAGATGTAGAATTTGCCGACCGAGACGATTTAAAAAACCTGGTAGAGAAATTGCTCAGCGTCATCAAGATCCTGGCGGCAAGCTTTGACTTAGGCAATGTGATTAAAAACGGTGTGCCCACCGTGATTGCAGGAAAACCTAATGCAGGAAAATCCACCTTGCTCAATGCTCTGCTCAACGAAGAAAAAGCCATAGTATCTGATATTGCAGGCACCACCCGCGATTTTATCGAAGATGAAATTAACCTGGAAGGCGTTGTATTCCGCTTCATAGATACAGCCGGTCTTCGCGAAACTGAAGACAAAGTAGAGGCCATCGGTGTCTCAAGAACAAGAGAAAAAATGAAGCAAGCTTCGTTGATTATCTATTTATTTGATATGAAAAACGACAATATCGTAGAAATAAACCGCGATATTAATATGCTGGAGAATATTGGCGTACCATTTATCAAAGTAGGCAACAAGGTAGATGAGGCACAGCCTGAATTGTACGAAAAGCTAAAGGAAGGCAATGATGTGCTCTTCATTTCTGCCATCAACAAAGAGAATTTGGAAGCCCTTAAAAACAAGCTGGTAGAAACCGTGAACCTTGATAAATTCAAGACCGGAGACACGGTGGTGACTAATATCCGCCACTACGACAACCTGGTGCAAACGCAGAATGCCTTAACAGCCGTTATGACCGGGCTGGACTCCAACGTTACAGGAGATTTCTTAGCCATGGATATCAGGCAGGCATTGCATTATTTAGGAGAGATCACAGGTGAAATCACTACGGATGATTTGTTAGCGAATATATTTAGTAAGTTTTGTATTGGCAAATAATTGCACTTTTTTACCTAATTCCACTCATCTTCTTTGTTCTTATTTCATCAATACTAATTGGTTATCAATTAGTTATATTCTCTATTCTTCTCAGTGATATTTCTTTATTCCGATAATTTGATAGCATTTTTGTCTCTATTCTGTCTCTGTTTTTTTTACCAAGTTTTTGTGTTACTTTTGGAGAGAGATTATGTTACATACTGATACATCCAGATACATCAAGTTACATAGAGATACTAATTATGAGCTCTAATATTCGTATACCAAAGATTTGTGAACAATGCGGTGAAGAATTCATTGCCAAAACTACGGTGACCAAATACTGTGGTGATAATTGTGCAAAACGTGGGTATAAAAGACGTAAGAGAGAAGAGAAAATAAATACCGTAAGACCAGTTGAAAAACAAAAACTTGATATGAGGCTGGAAAATATTAAAATAAAAGACTTTATCAGTGTTGCAGAGGCTTGCAAATATTTAGGAGTTAGTCGGATGACAATATACAGGCAAATAAAATCCGGGAATATTCGAGCTGGGAAGATCGGTAGCCGGACCATCATTGACAAGGCCTCCATCCTTAAACTTATATCAAAATGACCGTAACCTTAAGAGAAAGAAATCAAGGTAAAAGAATAAGTCTATTTCTCGATTACTATGAGAAAGGAAAACGAGTAAAAAAATCGTTAGGGATATACCTTAACCCAGACCCTCAAAATAAAATTGAAAGGGATCTTAATAAAGAGAAAAGGAAATTAGCGGAACTAAAAAGAAGTGAAATTGAAATAGGTTTTATTAAAGGTGAGCTTAATCTTGAAAACTTACAGAAGGAAAAATTTATCTCCTTATTCGATTTTCTCAATAAGGAAAGCAAAAAAAGAATAAATAATAAGAATACTTATGCCAATTGGACCAGCATAATTAAGCATTTTAAGAACTTTCAGGAAACAGACATTGATATACGAGACATTGATAGAACTTTCCTTTTAAACTTTAAAGAATATTTAGATAAGAAAGCTACACATTTCAGATCAAATAAAAATGCCTTATCTGATACTACAAATAAAAAGGCTTTATCTGATTCTACAAAGCACTCGTACTTTAATAAGTTTAAAGCAGCACTAAAGGAGGCCTTTAAACAAGAATTGATTGATAAAGATGTAAATTCATTGGTGAAAGGTTTTGCGGAACCTGAAACACAAAGGTCATTTCTAGCTCCTTCGGAACTACAGAAATTAGCGGATACTGAATGTTCATTTCCACATTTAAAGGAGATGTTCCTATTTGCTTGCCTCACAGGAATGCCCTTTACTGATATTAAGAATATAACTATTGACCAAGTTAGAGAAACCGAAGCAGGAAAATATGTTTACTATTTTAATCGAAAAAAGACATTTGGTTCTAACTACTTGCCTATATCAAAGCAAGCCAAAGAAATATTGGATTCAATGCATAAAAAAAACACAATACTTTTTGCAGAGATTGATTATAATAAAATGCGAAATGCTTTAGAAAAATGGATACCAGACAGTACATTTAATAAAAGGATTACTTTTCATTGTTCTAGGCACACATTTGCCACGATTCAACTGATGCTTGGAACTGATATAGTTACTGTTCAAAAATTATTGGGCCATAAAAACATTAGTACTACTTTGATATATGCAAAAATTGTAGATAAATTAAAAGAAGATGCTGTTGAACGAATCATTCTTAAAAACTTTAAATTAATTTAAATGGCCTTTGAATTTAAAGAAGATGAAGTCACAATAATCGACCAAGATTTGGTTGAGGAGGTATCACCAATGGATATCACTTTTGGAGACATGGACAAATACTTGGTGGGTTTGTATCGTGATTTTGAGCCAGAATATATAAGTGAAGGTTCAAAAGTATTCAATTCGTTTTGCTACCAAATGGCAGTATATGACAAAATATCTTTTACAAATAAAATATTTTGTAGAGCTTTTATTGAACACCAATTTCAAGTAGTTAAGGACCCTCAAGACTGGCTAGTTAAAATCGCTACATTTGCAGATGAAGCTGATAAAAATGGCCGTTATACGGATTCAAGGGGAACCATTGAAGTTGACTGTAGGAATTTTCTTTCAGTTGCTGATGAGATATTACGAAATCCAGAAGGTATTTTTAATAAAATCTATAGTGAGGAAAGAGGCCTTAGAATATATTTGACTGTAGAAGAATTAAAGATATTTAATGCTCTACTATACCAAACTGGCGTAATAAAAGAAAACAAAAAAACATGGTGGGAAAGAATACTATCAAAAAATCTTATTTCTAAAAATAAAGAAGGATTAATTTCATTTAAAAGCTTATCTAAAAATAGAATGCAGTATGAAACTAACTCTATTAATAACGTACGGAAAATTCTGAATAAGATGATTAATGAATTAAATAAATTCTAACTTTATTTTTATTACCCTAAAACTATGATTACCATATAGTTATACTTAATTAAGCACCCCCCATTATACCCCAAATTGTAAATCTAATTTATTTCCTTTGTCTCAACATCGGAAGATAAAGGCGCCTTTTGATTTCTGATGATTTCATATTTAACATATAAATCATTAAGAAATGAAAAATTTATTAAAAGAAGAACAAGAAGAGATTCTTACACTATTATTTAAAAAAGCTCAGGTACATCATAAGCACATCCTAAGCATATCTGAAGCAGCAGAGTTTCTCGGCTTATCCATGTCCTACATGTATAAACTCACCCACTGGAATAAATTACCTTACTACAAACCATCTGGTAAGATCATTTACTTCAAGAAAACAGACTTGGAGGAGTGGATGTTGCAGAACAGATCCAAAACTCAAGTAGAGATTGAGTCCATTGTTAATGAAGAACTTAAAAACTCAAGAAAATGATAGAGCAAAGGCAAAAAATAGAAATGGAGCTTATTGGATTAGCTCTGGAAGGTCAGTTTGTAAATCTTACTGGACTTCTAAAGGCTAAACATTTTACGAAAAGTTTAGAAGTCAATCATCAAAGAATATGGCAAACTTTTGAGGAGTTGTACCCAAAATCAAGTATCAATCTGATTACAGTTACAAATCATCTAAGAAAGAAGTTTAATATTTCATATGCTGTGCATTTGAGTAATTGCCTAGGATCAGTTGTTAGTAATAATCCATTTGAAATGTCCCTTATGCTTTTAGAGTTTAATTTTCGACAAGCTCTTATAGAAATGTTTGAAAATGAATTAAAAACTAATCCAGAAGAGCGAGACATCATTTTAGAAATTCTTCAGGAGATCAAGCATTTGTCAAATGATATAGTTGATTTACTCAATGATATAACTGCTTTTGCTATGGAGGCTAACCTATATTTTTACGACAACTTGAACCAGATGAATAAAAGAGTCAATAGAATAGCTGAGGATATTAAAGAATGTTCTCATATACGATCATTAGTTACACACTTAAAACAAGTTAAGGGATTACCATTAGATGCTAAAAGAGTTTTAGCAATCAAGGAATTAACTGAACTGCTTGTACTCACATTAGGAAGTCGAGAAATACCTGAAAATTTAAATGAAACGCTAAAAAGAATTAGATATGAATACTTCAAGTAATGATTTCAAGGATTTCAGGGCTTCTAAGAAACCTATTGAATCAAATAGTTCTAAATATCCGGTGGAATCTTTTCCACCGGAATTACAACAGTTTATAATCCAAATCCAAGAGAAGTTAGATGCTCCTGCCTCATTTATTGGCTCAACATTGTTAGCCACCTTTAGCACAGCTATTGGCACGAGTATGCATGTAAAAACTGCTTTGGGTAATACTTATATGTGTATATGGACTTGCTTAGTAGGAATTTCGAGTTCTGGAAAGAGCATTGCATCTAATGAGCTATTTAAGCCGATTTATGAAATTCAGCATGAATTAGATACTGAAAGGGAAGAGCAGGAAACGAGAATGAACGAAGATGATAAAGAAAGAGCAAAGATTAAACAGGTTATGTATTCTGAGGGTAATGTTCCTACTTTGGTGAAGGAGTTACTAAAACCAAATCCAAAAGGTATTTTATTCGATACAGATGAAATCCTAATATGGATTAATGGCTTAAATTCATATGGTAATAAGGATACTGGCAGCGATGAACAAACGTGGATAAGAATTTGGGATAGCAAATCGATCAGGAAGGTGCTTTCAGGCAATAAGATCTTTAAGGTAAACAAACCTTATGTGAATATTTTTGGAGGTATTCAACCTCCATTACTTTACAAGCTATATCAAAATGACAGAGACTATTCAGGGTTTTGCTACAGAATATTATTTGCATATCCAGAGGGAAATAAGATTGCATTGCCTAATTTGGATTATAAGCCAAGTCAGGAACTATTTAGGCAATATTCAGAAATTCTCAAACAGCTATACTATGAATTACCATCACAGGATTCAAACGATATTGCACTTACTGAAAATGCACTGAGTTTTTACGACAACTGGATAAATGAAAAAACTAATGAAATAAACCATATCCAAAATCAATATGAGTTAGGGCATAAAGCAGGAATATTTGGCAAAATGAAAATATATGTACTGAGATTTGCGGGAATTTTAGCTGTTATTGAGACAGCCTATACTGGAACCGAATTAAATTCAAAAATAGTAATCGATGCAAAGATCATGATGAAAGCTATCAAATTAGCAGATTACTATCAACATAGTGCTATGCAAAGCTTAATTGCAGCAAGAGAGAAGCAGTTTGCACCGCCAATTGTGATTCAATTAGCCAACCTTCATAAAAAAGGTTCTAGTTTTCAAGAAATTGGAGATAAGCTATATCCAAATTTAAGACAAGATAATAGACGGCAGCGAATTAGAAGGGAATTCAATAAATACTCTGAGATGTACCCTTCAATATTTGGCCTGAAGAATTCATAGGCCTGTCACAAGCCAATTAAGGAGTCTTAAAATATTGAATATCAATATTTTAAGACTCTAAAGTTGTTTGGTATTATGTGACAAAATATTATTATCTAACTGATTATTAGGTTTTTAAGTTAACCAACTCGTGACATAAAGGTAATATAAGAACAAATTGAATTTGTCACAAATAAATATATACAAACCACTGTACATGAGTGAGTTAAATTATCGAGTGTCACGATATTATAGAAATAAACATCTGATTTATAGACCATTAAACCATTATAGATAAATGTGACACCATATAAAAATTTTAAGCTATGTTTACGGATTAAAATATTTAGTTAAAAAATGATTAATTTAATAATAACATTAATTTTATAAATCTTTTTCGATTTTTCTTCTAATGGGTAAAATCTTGCTGTAAGTTATAAGAAGAAATTGAATCATCATCTTTTCAACTAATTGCATCTGTAAAATATTTTTTTTAAGTAATTCATCAAAAATCAAAGCATATTCTTTCTTATCTGTAGTTCCCAAGAGTGAATCAGTCTCGATCAAAATTAAACACGAATCATCAAAATCTCCACCATGAGCAATTTCATTTCTTATAGGTCTTAAATTTTTTATAAGAATATTTAACCCATCTAATAAAAAAATTATTGACTCAAGTTTATCAATTTGAGCTCTTTTCCTCAAAGATTTTTCAAGACTTATGTTCTGACTAATTTTTAAATTATAAGTTTTATTTAAAAGCTTAATAATTAAATCTTTAAATGCGGTTGTTCTTACAAAATAGGTCTCTATATGATAACGGACAAATTCACCATTTTTAATTTCTAATTCAGCATCATCATAGATTCCTTTTCGTTCACATCGATGAAAAATCCACTTAGCCTAAGTGTCGCAAGCAGTGAATTTATTCTTAAACATGTTTCTAATATACCTTTTTGATATTGTTCCTTTTGATTTATCTTCTTTCTTAAATTTCCCGATTTAGTTAAATATAGCTTTCTAGTTTTTTTTACTAAGGTTGTAAAAAATAGAGCTTGCTCATATGGTATTTTATCTGATTTCATATATAACTTTAATATTTTAGCATCATAGATAGGATATAATGGTTCTTCACCTAGTTTTAGAAGTATATTTTAAAGAAACAGAATATAGGTTTATTAATTTTCGTTAAAATTTTCCCCACTTAAAATCTAAGTATTTTATTTCCAAATTTTATTTTTGTAAATAAAATTACTTAGCCTATCAAATTCAACATCCCTCAAACTTGACTTCAAACCTAGATCTTTGTCAACTGTTGCGTGTGACGTTATGTGCTTTGTCTTATATATTATCTCATTATATGAAAACTCAATAGATATTCCATCTATTTTTTTAATGTCCTTTAACGAGCCATGATAATGCGCAAAAATTAGCATGTAGTCATTTAACAAACCTAAAATAATTAGCTCATTCAAGGTTTTTTTTTGAAATTCGGATAGATCACTATGCAGAATCTCTTTTAATAATTGCTCTATGCTACAATTATTTAAATAAATTTCGAAGTTTATAGTGAATAGACTATAGATCAACCTAACATAACTTTTATTTTGATGTGTATTTATTTCTATCCCTTTTTCTAAGTCAAATATATATTCATCAGACTCCTTAATTTTAATATAGATTGAATTATATAATTTGTAGTATTTTAATCCATTCGATTCAGAAATTAATTGAGAAAATTCCTCCAATTCATCAATAGGGTTTAAGCTTAACTTCCAATTTTCTAGTCTTAACTTTTCTTTTTCTATTTTCTCATTAAAAATCTCAAATTGAAAATTATTGTTAATTATCTTACTTTGATTTTTAATTTCTAAAAGAGTGTACAAATATATAATTATTGCGAAAATCGTAGCAATGGGAGTAATTATATTATTGAAAGTTTGAGATTCAAAATCATCAAAAAAATTGTTTGTGTAAAGAAGAAAGCCAGCAGCCAAAAAAACTACTATTGAAGTACTGATTATTAGTAATATTGAATTTGTTTTCATATTAATATATCATCACTGCTTTAAATAAAAGATATTGCCAAAACTTTCATTAGCTTCATTTTAGAATTTCATCTGTTGTTATATGAAAGCGTCTGTTTAAACTCCACCTAATTTGCTACTGGATCATTTTAGCAAATTCCGTTTCTATTTTTTTCCGTAATTCATTAATATGGTTTTCAGAGGTTTTAATTGAAGGCTTACCTTTCACTTTCTCAATTTGTTTTGAAATAGTTTCGAGTTCATTAATATCATAATCATACATTAAATGCTTATTACCTTCGTTCATAATTCCCAAGTAGTCCAAGTTGTAGTCGGTAAGCAACAATGCAGAGAATTTGGCAATTAGTAGTACAGAGTTTTCGGCAACAAGAGTGCACAATTATGTAAATATAAATTGATTACTATTCATTTTCAAGAAAAGACTTTCTATTTTTCATTCTGTAGCTT
>JBBSPJ010000175.1:0-9342 GCA_038258905.1 Cytophagales bacterium | reverse complement strand
GCATACTCCCGGATAGCCATCGGGACACTTTGCCCGGTTGTATTTGAGGCCCCTGAGACTTTTTAAGCAGGCCCTAATTAAATAATATGAATTTTATTAAGGAAATTGAATGATTTAAGAAGCCTTGAATTCGTAATTCTAAAATTCCTAATTAATAATTGATAACTACTTCTTACTTGCATTAAAAAGCTTCTGCTTTTCCTCTTTGCTTAAACTCTCGTAACCCTTTTCAGAAATTTTATCCAAGATTAAATCAATTTCTTCCTGGGCAATATCGGTTCCTTTACCTCCACTAGATTGGGTTGATTTGCCAAAAGAAGCGGATGACTTTTTACTTTTATAGGTTACCTTAATTTTGGGTTTTGATTTAAAGATGCTTTGTATTCCGGTTAAAAATTTATGAATCCACAAACCGAAATCAGTACCAGCCTGCAAACCTCTTACGTATAAAAACCCGATGCCTGCTCCTCCTAAATGGGCAATATTACCACCTGCATTAGCACCCGCAGACCCTAAAACTGACATGATTATATAAACTAAAACAATATATTTGATTTTAACGGGGCCTATAAATATGAGATGAAATCTATAATCAGGCAATAAGGTAGCCGCAGCAGCTGCTACAGCAAAAACGGCAGCAGATGCACCTACCATTCCGTTAGTGCCTCTTTCGGCCAATGCTGGTATAAAGTTATAAGCCAGAATAAATATAATACCACCAGCTAAAGCACCTAATACATATAAATTAATCAGTTTGGCGCTACCCAAATATTGAGAAATGAGCATCCCAAACCAGTATAAAGCCAGCATATTGAATAGAATATGCATAAAGCCTGCGTGGGAAAAGGCATAGGTAATCAAAGTCCATGGTCTATAAATAAACCTTTCCAGATCGGGCGGAATCGTAAATTGCCTGTCTACAATGGCATGCAGGTTTTCAGACCCTGAGAAATAGCCAATTACACTTAATAAACCTAAGCCAACAAAGACTACAGCATTAATAATAATTAACTGATTAAGCGCATTATTAGGACGTTTAAAATTCTGTTTTAATTCATCAAATATTCCAGCCATATTTCAGTTTACTCTAATTAATAAAATTTAGTTTTATTATTCTGCCATATTTTCAGAAGTATAAAAGCTATTAACATTCCTCCTAGGTGAGCCCAATGTGCCACATTATCTCCAGGAGCTCGTTGTACGCCTGCATATAACTCGTAGAGAGCATAGAAAGTTACAAGGTATTTGGCTTTGATGGGAATAGGCGGAAATAGTAAGAACAGTTCAGTATTGGGGAATAAAAACCCAAACGCAAATAGTATTCCAAAGATAGCACCTGAGGCACCAATCATTGGTATATTACCTTGAAAACGTACCACTTCCTTAACACGTTGTATACTACCTTGAATATATTGTTGATTATCCGGATTATCTCCATAAGAGTCTAAAAAGTCATACCATTGCTTACGTGCATAACTAGCATGATCAGAAATAAAACTATTAAAATCTTCATAATTAGGGTTTTCGATATATGATTCAGCAGCGCTTTCTAATTGTTGCATTTCCACAAAAGTGACTACCCCATACAATATACCTGCACCAATTCCTGTCACCATATAAAAAATAAAGAAACGCTTAGCGCCCCAGAACCTTTCCAGCATTGGACCGAAAATAAAAAGAGCGAACATATTGCCCAAAAGGTGACCGAAGCCACCATGAAAAAACATATAGGTAATAAATTGAAAGGGTTTGAATTCATCTGCAAAAATATAGCGGAGTCCAAAAACATCATTCAAATCCATATTTAACACTGATGGAATTAGTAACAGTGCTATATTAACCAGTAATAGGTTTTTGACAACCGGAGTTAGTCTTGCGAACATAAAATTTTATCTGTTAAAGAAGCTTGAGATCTTATCAAGATCAAAAATAATAAAAGTTGAATTGCCTGAAGGTGTATAATTGGGATTATTACATGCAAACAATTTATCAATCAACGAATTCATCTCTTCAGGGTTGAGCTTTTGCCCTGAACGAATGGCCGATCTTCTGGCCAGGGAACGAGCGATATTTTCTGATTTTGAAATGGTAAGTACATTTTTGTTATGTTTAAACTGATCAATTAATCCTTCAAATACGGGCTTAACAGATGAATCCGTTAGTTCAGTTGGCGCACCGTTTATAACAATGGTTTCCTTCCCAAAGGACGAAATAACAAAGCCTAACGCTTTTAGCTCATCTTCCATACCCATCACCAAAGCATAATCAGGTGGGGAAAGCTGAATCTGCTCAGGAAATAGAAATTGTTGAGAACTCCCATTTTGTTGTTGTAAATGTTGGGAAAATTTCTCAAATAGTATGCGCTCATGTGCCGCTTGCTGATCTACCAACATAAGGCCTGATTTTACCTGAGTAGCAATGTATTTCAAGTGGATCTGAAAAACGCTTCTTTTTACATCAACTAACTCATTCGTAATAGACTTGGGGCTGGCTGGCTGGTCGTTTATAGAACTGCCAAAAGTTACCGCCTCTTGTCCGGAATATATTTCCTCCTGCCTGTCTTGCTCTTTCTCTGTAATTTTCTGACTTAATTCCTGGAAATTAGATAAAATTTTATTCCATTCACCATCTTCATCACCCGACTTAAATTTTTTATACTGAGGTATTTTCCCCGATAAATTACCTAAATCTGCCTGCCTCGGTTGGGTGAAGCTAAAATTAACATCACTTTCAAAATCTAATGCAGGAGCCACATTATGGGTGCCGATAGATTGCCTGACAGCCGCAGTCATTATTCCGTAAATGGTGCGCTCATCATCAAATTTAATTTCTGTTTTAGTTGGGTGTACATTCACATCTATACGCTTGGGGTCAATATCAATGAACAGCACATAAAAAGGATGCGATTCCTTAGGTAACAAGCCCTCAAAAGCATTTACCACAGCATGATGTAAATATCCACTTTTTATGAAGCGGTTATTCACGAAGAAAAACTGTTCTCCTCTGGTTTTCTTTGCAAATTCGGGTTTACCAATATACCCATGTATTTTTAATTGATCGGTACTTTCTTCGCATGGAACTAATTGCTCCTGATAGTTTTTACCGAAAAGCCCAACAATTCGCTGACTTAACTTACCGGCTGTTAATTGGTAAACATCCAAATCGTTTTGATGAAAACTGAAACCGATACCAGGATTGGAAAGTGCGATTCTTTGGAATTCTTCAATAATATGTCTTAGTTCTACCGGATTCGATTTTAAGAAATTTCTTCTGGCAGGCACATTGTAAAATAAGTTCTTTACGCTAATGCTGGAGCCAGTTACTGTGGCTACATGAGTTTGCTTTTTAACTTCTGAAGCCTCAATTTGAATTAAGGATCCTAATTCGGCAGTGTTATTTTTGGTTTTTAATTCTACCTGAGCCACAGCTGCAATCGAGGCCATCGCTTCACCACGAAACCCCATGGTTTTTAAGGAAAAGAGATCTTCAGATTTTTTTATTTTAGAAGTGGCGTGGCGCTCAAAACACATGCGGGCATCTGTTTCATTCATACCGGAACCATCATCCACTACCTGAATCAGTTGCTTACCTGCATCTTTTACAATTAATTTTATGTTTTTAGCCCCAGCATCTATAGCATTTTCCATTAATTCTTTTACCACAGAGGCCGGTCTTTGAACAACTTCTCCTGCTGCAATTTGGTTGGCTATTGCATCAGGCAATAATTGAATAATATTGGGCATAAAGAATTTTTAGCTTTTTCTTCTTCGTAAAAAAATATATAAAGGAAGCAGAAGCAATAAAGCAAAATAAACGCTGGCTCCGTAAAAAATATATCCTCCAAGGGCTACAGAAATGATAGCAATCATCAAAACCTGAAACAAATCGGCAGATTTATTGGATTTTCTTTGTTCCGCATAGGCTTCTCTAATGCTTTCAACCCTTTGTCCGGAATCAGATATTTTCATCTCTTGCCTAATTCGGTTAGTCCTTTTTTGTATATCCTCCTTTACAGGATCATAATACCTGGGTTTAATGTCAAACCTCTGATACTTAGGTAATCTGAATATAGATGGAATTTTCATAATACTTTAATTTAATCTGAAAGCTTAAATACAAACGAAACTTGTATTCTTTTCGTTATGCGATTATATATGAATATATAATATCTTTAAAAACATTACAAATTCTAAACAAAAGCAATTAGCTTATTTCGGAAAGAACAAACTTAATGTTAATTTCGCTTTAATCATAAATTCAAAACCATAGCATGTTCCAAAAAGTTTATCTTTCTGTTTTTACCATCTTATTTTCAACTTCCTTTTTATTATCTCAGAAAATCACTTCTCAAACAAGTAAAGATCAGTTAAACTGGGTAGATAGCGTGTACAAAAACATGACTATGGATGAAAGAATAGGACAGCTATTTATGGTAGCGGCCTATTCCAATAAAGGTAGTGACCATGAAAAAAACCTTTCCCTGCTTATTGAAAAATATCATATTGGTGGTTTAATATTTTTTCAGGGAGGGCCTGGCAGAGAAATTACTATGACTAACCGATTACAAGCCAAATCTAAAATTCCACTTTGGATTGGAATGGATGCTGAATGGGGTTTAGGAATGAGGTTAGACAGCACCATGAATTTCCCAAAACAAATGACATTAGGTGCCATACAAAATGACTCCTTAATTTACTTTATGGGCACTGAAATTGCACGACAAGCCAAACTGGTAGGGGTGCATGTGAATTTTGCTCCCGTGGTAGATATTAATAACAATATTAAAAATCCGGTAATTGGATACCGATCTTTTGGTGAGAATAAAGAAAATGTAGCAAGAAAAGGAATAGCCTACATGAAAGGCCTGCAAGATAATGGAGTAGTAGCCAATGCAAAGCATTTCCCTGGCCACGGAGATACAGGTTCTGATTCACACCTCACTTTACCGGTAATCAATCACAGCAAAGAGAGGCTAAAATCTTTAGAATTATATCCCTTTAAACAACTTATTGAAAATGATTTAAGTAGTATGATGATTGCCCATCTGCACATGCCAGCTTATGACGACACACCCAACAGAGCCACCACATTATCGCCTGCTGTTGTTACAGATTTACTTAAAAAAGAATTGGATTTTAAAGGACTCATTTTTACCGATGCCCTCAATATGAAAGGGGTAAGCGATTTTTATGAGCCAGGCGTAACAGATTTATTGGCTTTTAAGGCCGGTAATGATGTCTTATTATTCCCTATGAATGTACCCACAGCTGTTGGAGTAATCAGAAAGGCTATTCAAAGAAAAGATTTATCTGCTGATAGGCTGGAAGAAAGTGTAAAGAAAATTCTAAAAACAAAATATCAATTAGGGCTAAACAAAGGTTTTAAGCCTCTTTCAACAGCTCAAATCAAAGAGAAATTACACACAAAAGAAGCTAAAACGTTATTAACTAAATTATATGCAGAAGCAGCCACGCTTGTAAAAAGTAAAAATAATTTTGTTCCAATAAGTATTTTAGACACCACCAACTTTGCTTCGCTATCTTTAAGAGGTGATAAAAACAGCACTTTCCAACAGTATCTTAATAAATATGCACCATTTACACACTATCAATTAGCAAAAAATGAGGATAACCCTGCAAGTTATACCCGCTTAATGAATCAGCTTTCACAATATGAAACAGTTGTAGTTGGATTACATGACATGGGTAATTATGCTTCCAGAAGATTTGGGCTAAAAGAAGATGATTTACTTTTTCTTCAGAAGCTGTCTGAGGAAACCAATGTAGTTTTAACTGTTTTCGGAAATGCTTACAGCTTGAGTTACCTGCCTAATTTTGATCATATTTTATTAATGTATGAGGATACTCCCGAAACACAACAATTAGCACCACAAATTATTTTTGGCGCTAAGGCTGCTAAAGGTAAGCTTCCGGTCACTGTTTCAAAATCTTTACCTTACGGTACAGGCATCATAACTAAAACTTTAAACAGATTTGGATATAGCCAGCCCGAATCAGTGGGAATGGATGCATTTAATCTGGAAAAAATAGACTTAATTGTTCAGGAAGCTATTGAGAATAAAGCCACTCCAGGATGTCAGGTTTTAGTGGCTAAAGATGGCCAAATAGTTTTTGAAAAAAGCTATGGTCACCTTACTTATAACAGGGTATCTCCGGTTGAAGATGAGACCATTTATGATATTGCCTCGGTTACGAAAGTTGCAGCTACGCTTCAAAGCGTTATGTTTTTATACGATAGAGGATATATAGATTTGGATAAAAAAATTTCCAATTATTTACCCGAACTCAAAAAAAGTAACAAGAAAAATATGACCTTAAGGGATATTCTCACTCACCAGGCAGGTTTACTCCCATACATTCCATTTTGGTTGAAAACAAGTGACTTTTTTAGCACCAAGTCCCCTCACTATCAAACTGAAGCCGATGTTTTATACCCTAACCAATTGGCTTCCGGTCTCTACGGACACGTAATGTTGGATGATTCGATTTGGCAATGGGTGGTAGATTCTGATTTACTTAAACTACCTAGAGGACAAAAAAAATATGAATATCGATATTCAGACATGGGTTATTACATCATGCAAAAAATTTGTGAACGCACGCTTAATTTAAAGTATAATGAATTTCTTGCCGATAATTTATACGCTCCATTAGGCTTAAGCACTCTAGGGTTTTTGCCTTTATGTAGATTTTCAGAAGAGCGCATTGCACCCACTGAAAACGATGTGGCTTTTCGTAACGATTTAATTAGGGGATGGGTACACGACCAGGGAGCTGCCATGGTGGGAGGAGTAGCAGGACACGCTGGATTATTTAGCAATGCCATGGATTTAGCCATATTAATGCAAATGAATTTATGGGACGGTGCCTACGGTGGCACTAGATACTTCTCGAAAGGAACAGTACCCTATTTCACTAAGAAACAATACAAGGACAATCGAAGAGGCTTGGGGTGGGATAAACCAGTAGAAGACTCAGGCCCCTCTCCTACTTCCAGGTATGCTTCACCACTCACCTTTGGCCACACAGGTTTTACAGGCACCGCTGCATGGGCAGATCCTGAATTTGGGCTCGTTTTTATCTTTTTATCTAACCGGGTGTATCCTGATGCGGAAAATAGAAAGTTGATCTCAGGAAACTATAGAACTAGAATCATGGATGTTATTTATGAGTCAATTTTTGAATTTGAAACCAAACAAATTGATTATATTAACTGATATTAATTGAATACTCAATGAAAGCGCATTAAACATTCATGCATCAATTTTATTTATAAAGGTATTTATAAAATTTAATAACAACTTCTAGCATTTGGCCGTTTCAACATTTATTATTTGTTTAAAAGTCTTTAAATTTTTGATTTTTAGGACAAATTCCTATAATATTATAGATAAATGAAAATAGGTATAGTTTGTTATCCAACTTTTGGAGGAAGTGGCGTAGTAGCTACAGAATTAGGTAAGGCATTAGCTAAAAATGGGCATAAAGTTCATTTTATCACGTATTCTCAGCCCACACGATTAGATTTTTTCAATGAAAATCTCAATTATCATGAAGTGGATTTGCGTTCTTATCCACTCTTTCAATATCCTCCATACGAGCTAGCCTTAGCCAGTAAGATGGTAGATGTTGTAAAACATGAAGGTTTGGATTTGCTCCATGTACATTATGCGATACCTCATGCTTCTGCAGCGTATATGGCTAAGCAAATTTTAAAAGAAACCAATCATCATATACCGGTTATCACCACTTTACATGGTACTGATATTACCCTTGTAGGTAAAGATCCTTCCTATGAGCCTGTGGTTACTTTTAGTATTAATAAGTCTGATGGGGTAACTGCTGTTTCTGAAGATCTGAAAAAAGATACTTTAGAACATTTTGATATTTATAATCATATTGAAGTAATTCCCAATTTTATAGATTTAGATAGGTTTAAAAAGCAGAAAAAAGATCATTTTAAAACTGCTATTTGCCCAAATGGAGAAAAACTACTAACCCACACTTCCAACTTTAGAAAAGTTAAAAGAGTGGAAGATGTCATACATGTTTTTAATAACGTACGGAAGCATATTCCAGCCAAACTACTATTGGTGGGAGATGGTCCTGAAAGAATTAAAATGGAAAAGCTTTGCAGAGAGCTGGGTACTTGTGATGATATCAGATTTTTAGGTAAATTGGATGCTGTAGAGGAGGTATTATCAGTAAGTGACCTATTTTTAATGCCTTCCGAAAAAGAGAGTTTTGGTTTGGCAGCTTTAGAAGCTATGGCCTGTGAAGTGCCCGTTATATCCTCAAACGCAGGCGGACTACCTGAATTAAACATTGATGGAGTAACAGGATTTACCTGTAATGTGGGAGATGTAGAAACTATGACAGAAAAAGCACTATATATTTTAAAAGAAGAAAATATTCAATCTTTTAAAGATGCTGCTTTGGCAAGGGCTAAAGAATTTGATATAACTAATATATTACCTCTTTATGAAAGGTTTTATGAAAAAGTGGTAAATAGTGAGAAATTGGTTAATACTTAATTCAAGAAATAGTGATAAAAATCATCGCTAATTTTTACTAATACATAAACTATTTTTTTATTCTAAACGTTTAAAACAATTGATTTATAGATTTTAACTACATTTGCAAGTAATGGAAACTACACACGAACAACAGGTTAAAACAACAGGCACAAAACAACTTTTCAACAATCCAATATTAGAGAAGTTAACCAGAAGCCATTTCTCTATCCCCCTATCAATATTAACAGGCATTTCACTATTTTTAAGTTACTGGGGATTTGCAGAGATTGGTCTGGAATTAACAACTTTTATCTGGATTTTTATTGTTGGATTTTTCAGTTGGACACTTGGTGAATATTTTATTCACAGATATGTTTTCCATATGAAAGACGATAAGAAATGGAAAAGAGCCATACAATACACTTTCCATGGTGTGCATCATGAGTACCCTAAAGATAAAGATAGGATAGTAATGCCCCCGGCTGGAGCTATTATTATTGGCTCATTAATATTTGGGATTGTATGGTTATTAATGCAAAAATACGCTTTTGCTTTTGTCCCAGGGTTTTTGATGGGCTATGTGCTATATGCATTTGTTCATTATGCAATACATGCTTACCAACCTCCTAAAAACTTTTTAAAATGGTTGTGGATATATCACAGTGTTCACCACTATAAGCACCCTGATAAATATTTTGGTGTATCATCACCTTTCTGGGACTTTGTGTTTAAATCTATACCAAGTTCAAAAAGAAAATAATTGCAACAAATGCTGAAAAACTCAAGCATCAGCATTTTAGGGTGCG
>JBBSPJ010000174.1:0-9367 GCA_038258905.1 Cytophagales bacterium | reverse complement strand
GGATATGGCAGAATTTATTTTTGTTAACGATCATTCTACTGACCAATCAGAATATAAATTGCAGCAATATTTGATTAATTTTCCTTTTGCTTTTCAAGTTTTATCATTACCAATGCACTTAGAAGGTAAAAAACAGGGCATTATTTATGCCGTAGGGAAAGCTAAATCACCAATAATTATTGCTACCGATGCCGATTGTGAAGTACCTTCCAGTTGGTTACGGTTAATGCAAGTTCCTTTTCATTCAAATTTCATCCATTTGGTAAGTGGCAATGTGGTTTTTAAAAGTAGAAAATTTCTTGATAAACTCTTTCAAATGGAATTTGCTCCTTTAATAGGTATAGGAGGAGTTAGTATCCTTTTAGGAAAAGCGGGAATGGCTAATGGAGCTAATATAGCTTTCAGGAAAAACACTTTTGAAGAGTTGGATGTATTTAAAGATAACATACATATTCCTACGGGTGATGATATTTTTTTATTACAAAAAATAAGCAATCAGTACCCCAAAGGAATTGCTTTTCAAAAAGAAAGTATTGTCTTTGCTAATCCGCCTAAAAATTTATATATGTTTTTTCATCAGAGAGTACGTTGGGCCTCAAAGTGGAAGGCAGCAGCTAACAGAATGGATAAACTCCCCGCGCTTTCTGTATGGGTTTTTCATTTAATTTATTTAATTGGAACAATAGGGTTTTTACTAGAGGAGAAATACTTATTAGTTTTTGTACTTTTTTTCTTTAAAATGATAGCAGAATTTTTGTTTTTAAATCATATTTTGAAATCGCAAAAGCAGAAGTTCAATTTACTCGCATTTTTGATATTACAGGTTTTATATAGTATATATGTAACTTTATTTGGTTTACTGGCTAACTTTAGCGCATACAAATGGAAAGGAAGAATTTATGGAAAACATGACCGATAATGAGTTTGATTTATTGGACGAATTGTATTTTGTTCAATCTTTTGAGGTAATAAAAGATGCGCTGAATTGGGAAAAAGAATTGCTTAAAGAAACTTTATTTTCCCTATACAAAAAGGATTTCATCAAAATATTGATTGAACATGATGTGGATTTTTCAGATACAATTGATAGTTATGAAATGTTCGATTGGGAGAATAAATACTTTTTAGCTTCTAAAAAAGGTCTTTTACTTCATAATGGGTTTTAATTCAGTTATTTATTTAGATAGTATAGAAAATTGAAATGAGTATAATTTATTTTATTTATTCATTTCACAAATTCCAATCCATTTACGCCTATAATTCCATTAGTATCCATTATATTCACATTTGAATATGGATAATACTTTTCAAATAGCAAATCAATACGAACTAAAGGAGTTAGAATTAAACGCCTTGCTTGAAATTACCCAGGCTATTAATGATAACATGCCTGAAGAGAGTCTTTACAAAATTTATAATTTTACACTTAGAGCTAATTTACGCTTGTCAAAATTAGTGCTTTTGGTGAAGGAAGATGGATGGGAATGCAAAGTTGAATTTGGCACTAAAAAAACATTTAATTGTGAGGTGCCATCTGAGCATCTTATTGAGAAAAGAAAAATTCTTTTTCAAGATGATTTGACAAACAGCCCTTTTGACGAATTTGAAGTGGGTATTCCTGTCTTTCACAAAAGCAATCTTTTAGCAGTGGTCTTTTTAGCTGGAATTCCGGGTACAGGAGAACAAAAGCAAATTGAAAACCATTTAATCTTTATTCAGGCACTCACCAACATTATAATGGTGGCTATAGAAAATAAAAAAATGGCAAGAGAGCAGCTTAAACAAGAAGTTTATGCTAAAGAAATGGATATTGCCAAAAAGGTTCAACAGCTATTATTCCCTAAATTTTTACCTGATCAACAGAACTTTAAAATTGCAGCCCATTATTCACCTCACCATACCGTGGGAGGAGACTATTACGATTGGCTGGAAATTGATAAAGATAAAAAGATAGTTTGTATTGCTGATGTGTCTGGTAAAGGAGTGCCTGCAGCTATTTTAATGTCTAATTTTCAAGCCTCGCTTCGCACTTTGCTTAGGAAAACTACAGACCTTGAAGAAATTATCAAAGACTTAAACTTTCAAGTATTTGAAAGTGCAAATGGAGAGAATTTCATTACCTTTTTTATTGCCTTAATCGACATGAAGGATCAGAAAATTACTTATGTAAATGCTGGTCATAACCCTCCATTTCTTTTAAATGAAGATGGTATTTGCGAACTTGATAAAGGGACTTTAGTATTAGGAGCTTTTAAAAAACTTCCGTTTTTAGAGATAGGGCAATTCAAAGTGAATAAAGGACAAACATTATTTCTTTACACAGATGGTTTAACTGAGGCATTTAACAAAGATGATGAGGAATTTGGGTCTGACAGAGTGGAACACTTTTTGAAAAATAACATGAAGGCTTCACCTTCTATTCTTATTTCTAACTTGTTAGTAGATTTAGACAAATTTGTGGGAGAAAAGGAATTTTCTGACGATATAACACTGTTAGTTTGCAATTTTAATGTTTGATCCCGTTTTCTATAAAACACCATCAATTTTAAAGAACTTTTTACCACAGGTAAGCTGGAGAAAAAAAAATACCTCAAAAACAATCTTTTTAACATTTGATGATGGGCCCATACCTAATCTTACTCAAGAGATTTTAAAGATACTATTACAATTTAATGCAAAGGCTACTTTTTTTTGTGTCGGTGATAATATTCGTAAGTATCCTGAGATATTTAAACAAACTATAGAAGCAGGCCATTCGGTAGGGAACCATACGCAACATCATCTGAAAGCATGGAAAACGCCAGTAAAGGATTATTTGAGTGATATTGATACATGTTATGAGTTTATGCAACAACATCAGGCAATACCTACAAGGTTATTCAGGCCTCCTTATGGACAGATTACTCCAAAATTAGCCCGAAGAATAGCCCAAAAGGGATATGAAATTATTATGTGGGATGTTTTATCAAAAGACTATAATGTCAGCCTAAAAGCTAAAACCATTTTATTAAATACCATAAAGCATACGGAAAATGGAACAATCATAGTTTTTCATGATAATTTAAAAGCCGAAAACAATGTACTTTCCGTATTACCAGAATATTTAAAGCATTTTAGTGAACTAGGTTATCAATTTGAAAAATTATGACATTACTTTTTTACCTTTTGCTATTTATTATATTAGTCGTTGTAGTGGTAGATTTTATATTATGGCTAGCATGGAAACCAAAGCCTATCAATTCTCAACCTATAGAAGGAGACTTGCCATTTATTTCTATTCTTTTGGCGGTAAGAAATGAAGTGCATACTGTAAATCAAACTTTAAATTCACTGGAGGCCCTAAACTATCCCAAAGATAAATTTGAGGTGCTTATGGGAGATGATAGTTCAGATGATGGGAGTACTAAAATTTTGAAAGCCTGGGACAAGGAGACAAATAATTTCTTTTATGTTTCTATTGTACCTAATCAAAATAATTTAGATGCTAAAGCCAATGTTTTAGCACAATTGGCAGATAGGGCCAAGGGTAAATTTTATATGATCACTGATGCCGATGCCCATGTTCCGGAAACCTGGGTGGAAAAGCATTTAGCTTGTTTAAAAGAAGGCGTGGGTATACAGAGTGGGTTTTCTTTGGTTAAAGCGGATAGTTTTTTTTCAAGTATGCAAATGCTAGACTGGGGTTTGGCACTAGGTATGGTGAAAATTGTAAGTGGCTGGAATATACCAGTTACCGGTGTTGGCAATAACATGATCTTTAGTAAGGAGGCCTACGAAAAAGTTGGGGGATACCGTTCCATTCCCTTTTCAATCACGGAAGATTTTGCTTTATTTAGAGAAATCGTTAAAAATGGATTTGATTTTCAGCAATTAGCCAACGAAGAAAGTCTGGTTAGAACAAAAGCTATTTCCGGCTTCTGGAATTTATTAAATCAAAGGAAAAGGTGGATGCGAGGGGCAATGGAATTACCAGCTGCCATGGTAACTTTATTAATTATACAAGCATTATATTTTCCCTCTATGCTGGTGATGATTTTTATTAATCCCTTAGTAGCTATTCCTTTATTCGGACTTAAAATTACCATCCAAAGTTTATTTATTAGTAAAATATTGGATCGCTTAAATCAATATATTCCTTTAGGCCATTTATTTATTTTTGAAATTTATAATGGTATACTATCTATTGCGCTCATGATATTTTATCTATTACCTTTGCCCGTTAAATGGAAAGGGAGAAAATACGCTAAGGGATGATAGAAACACATGCACATTTATATTCTGAGGAATTTAATAAAGATAGGTCTGAAATGCTTGAAAGAGCACAGGAGGAAGGAGTAAGCCAACTGTACATGCCAAATATTGATGAGGATTCAATAGATGCAATGTTGGATGTGGAACAGAAATACTCACAAACTATTGCAACCATGGGTTTACATCCATGTTACGTGAAAAAAGATTTTGAAAAGCAACTTTATACTATAGAAAATTGGCTCGATAAAAGAAAGTTTGTAGCCATTGGAGAAATTGGTCTCGACTTTTATTGGGATAAAACTTTAATGGCTCAACAGGAAGAAGCATTAAAAATTCAAATTGATTGGGCAAAAAAGTATCAAATACCTATTATTCTCCATTGTCGCGATTCTTTTCAGGAAACTTTTGAAATTGTTAAATCTATGCACGATGATCGCTTGAGCGGTGTGTTTCATTGTTTTACAGGTACTGCAGAAGACGCGAAAAAAGTGACTGATTTAGGATTTTATATAGGAGTAGGAGGGGTAGTAACCTTTAAAAATGGAGGCCTAGCTGAGCATATTCCAGAGATTGATATAAGTAAAATTGTATTGGAGACTGATGCACCATTTTTAAGTCCAGCTCCAAACAGAGGTAAAAGGAATGAACCGGCCTACCTGAGCATTATAGCTCAAAAAATAGCTGATCTAAAAAAAATGCCTTTAGATTTAATAGTTGAATTGACTTCAAACAATGCTAAGCAATTATTTGCCTAATGGAACCTTATATTTTAACTCATATTGATACCGCGACTCCTAATGCTCCTGAGCATTCTATTCTTATAATTTATACAGGAGGGACTCTGGGTATGGTTTATAATGATCAGCAGGCATTAGTACCATTTGATTTCAAACACATTTTAAAAGAAGTACCTTCTCTAAGGAATTTCAATTTAAAGATTACTGTAGCATCTTTTAAAGAGTTAATAGATTCTTCTAATATAAATCCTTCTCATTGGAGTGATATTGCAGGATTAATTGAAAAATTTTATGAGGAGTATAATGGCTTTATAGTAATTCATGGAACTGATACCATGGCTTTTAGTGCCTCAGCGCTTAGTTTTATGCTTGATGGCTTAAATAAGCCCGTTATTTTCACGGGTGCCCAGTTGCCAATAGGGGCAGCCAGATCTGATGCGCGTGAAAATTTAATTACTGCCATAGAAATTGCTTCCCAACATGTAAACCATAGACCGGTAGTTTCAGAGGTTTGTATTTATTTTGATAATTTGCTACTAAGAGGGAATAGAGCTAAAAAAGTAGAAAGTGTTCAATTTGATGCTTTTCAAAGTGAAAATTACCCTGTATTAGCTGAGGCTGGAGTTATTATTGAATATAATTTTGCTGCTTTACGGGCTTATCGACCTGATGTAAAGTTAACTGTAAGAAAGAATATCAATCAGGAAGTAGCTATTTTAAAAATTTTCCCGGGTATATCTCCCTCCTTTGTAAAAGGTGTTTTATCAATTAAAGGACTAAGAGGAGTAGTAATGGAAACTTACGGGTCTGGTAATGCTCCCACAGATGATTGGTTTATTGAGGCCTTAGAAAAGGCTATTCTAGACGATATACTAATTTTAAATGTATCTCAATGTATGGGTGGTAAAGTAATTCAAGGGAAGTATCAAACAAGTTCTGCTTTAGAAGCGATTGGCGTTATTAGCGGAAGCGATATTACTACAGAGGCTGCCATCACAAAAATGATGTATATTTTGAGTCATGCAGAGAGTTTGGAAACCCAAAGAATAAATTTGATTAAACCTCTAAGAGGTGAAATGGAATAATTTTTTCATTCTTAATAAAGTTGAAGCCTTTTTTTAAGAATTCGTTATTAGTATTATAATAAATTTTGTAGTGAATCCAATTAAATATATAACAATTCAAATTTAATGTAGGAACATTGTTCTTTTACTTAGAATATTATGTACCGTTTGACAATTTATGTTTGCATGGCTAGTAAATAATTGATTTATTTGTAAATGTTTGATAAACGTTCAAACAACAATTGTCAATTTTAATGAAAGGAGAGGTGCCAGAGTGGTCGATCGGGCTCGCCTGGAAAGTGAGTGTACCTTCGCGGGTACCGAGGGTTCGAATCCCTCCCTCTCCGCTTTTTTGTTAATATTGAGATAACATTATCACCAAAAATGTAAAAAAAGCGATCTTTCTTTTAAAGAATTACCGATTTTATTTTCTGTTTGTTGATAATTGTGTAAAATTGGAATCTAAATTTTTTTAAAATTGAAACACAAACTAAAAAAGAGAATTACAAACAACTTAACTATGAAAAAGCTATTTGTCTTAATGATGTTAGCCGGTGCCATGTCATTCGGTATTTCAGGCAACGCAGTTGCTCAAGCAGAGGAAGAAACTACTAATCAGGAAACTGATACAACAGATGCAGCCAACGACACTACGGAGGCCGTAATGGAACCAGAGCCGGTCGCTCCTGCAGAAACTACAGCAGTTGAAGAAGAAGTAGAAGAAGAACTTGGATTTCACCAGGTAGTAAAAGAGAAGTTTATTGAAGGTGGTTGGGAATTCATGTCAGTAGTATTAATTTGTTTAATCTTAGGATTGGCGATAGCTATTGAAAGAATCATTACCTTAAACTTAGCAACAACTAACACAAACAAGCTTTTGGCTAATGTGGAAGATGCTCTTAATCAAGGTGGTGTTGAAGCTGCAAAAGAAGTTACTAAAAACACAAGAGGTCCTGTGGCATCAATCTTTACTCAAGGTTTAATGCGTATGTCCGAAGGTGTTGAAATGGTTGAGAAATCAGTTATTGCTTACGGTTCTGTTGAAATGGGTCGTATGGAAAGAGGATTGGTTTGGATTTCATTATTTATATCATTGGCTCCAATGTTAGGTTTCATGGGTACTGTAATTGGTATGATTGGAGCATTTGATGCTATTGAAGCTGCTGGTGATATTTCACCTTCTTTAGTTGCAGGTGGTATTAAAGTTGCCTTGTTAACAACAGTTGGTGGTTTGATTGTTGCAGTTATCTTACAATTATTTTACAACTATTGCGTTTCTAAAGTAGATTCATTAGTTAATCAAATGGAAGATGCTTCTATTGCATTAGTTGATATATTAGTAAGACATAATCTTACTAAGTAATTTCACACTATAAAAGCATAAAACTAAATGGAAGAATCATTTGTTAATATAGCATTATATGTGTCTTACTTACTGGTAATACTTGCCGCTCTTGGAGCAATTGTATTACCTTTAATTAATTCATTGGGGAATCCTAAAAGCTTAGTTAAATCTCTAATAGGGGTTGCTGCTTTAGGAGTATTATTTTTAGTATCATGGGGTGTTTCAGGAGATGAAGTTACTGCAGTGTATACTAAATTTGATATAACATCTACTTCATCCAGAGTAATTGGAGGAGTTCTGATCACAACTTACTTATTAATGGGAGTTGCGGTATTGTCAATAATTTATTCTGAAATACGTAAAATAGCAAACTAATGGCTAGAAGTAAATCAAGAGCATCAGCGGAAGTAAATGCAGGGTCAATGGCCGACATTGCCTTCTTGTTATTGATATTCTTTCTTGTAACTACTACCATTGCATCTGATAAAGGATTAACGCTTACATTACCTGTAAAGCCGGATGACGCTGATATAGTTGATGTAGTAATTAAAGAAAGAAACTTATTTAAAGTTTCTATCAATTCAGCAGATGCATTATTAGTGGAAGGCGAACGATTAGATGATTACACTTTGATTAAAGACATGCTTATAGAGCATGTTATGAATCCTAAGGAAGATCCTAATTTTGCTGAAACTCCTCAAAAAGCAATCGTATCCTTTAAAACGGATAGAGGAACTAGTTATGAGATTTATATCAATGTACTAGATCAATTACAGGGAGCTTATTATCAGATTTATGCTGATAGGGCAGGAATTTCTGCAGAGGAATTTCGTAATTTGGATTTAAAAAATCCAAAAGATGTGGCGTTGTACGATAAAGGTAGAGGCGTGGATGACGAAGTTATTCCGATGGCGATATCAATTGCAGAACCAACTAACGTAGGAGGATAAGATATGTCTAAATTCAAGAAGAAAACAAGCGCAAGTCAGGATATACCAACCGCTGCTTTGCCGGATATTATTTTTATGCTTTTATTCTTTTTCATGGTTACGACAGTATTACGTGAAACTGACATATTGGTAGAACAAAAAATACCGAAAGCAGAACAACTAAGGAAGATTGAAAGAAAGTCTTTAGTTGCGTATTTATACATTGGTAAGCCTAAAAAGACTGAGGTATATGGATCAGAAGCTAAAATACAAGCTAATGATGTTTTTATAGAGCCTAGAGATGTTTTATTGTGGGTTGCTAAAGAAAAAGATAAATTGGCCGAAGTAGAAAGAGATAAAATCACTATTGCTTTGAAAGTGGATGCTGAAGCAAAAATGGGTGTTATTTCTGATGTACAACAGCAATTACGTGAAGCAAATGCACGTAAGCTAATGTACAACACTTTAAAGTTGACTGATAAAGCTGGTTTATAATTCATTAAATATTCCTTTAAAAGCCTGTTCCTAATAGTTCAGGCTTTTTTTATGTTATTTTTATAATTATTAATTTCTTTCTATATATTATTCAAACATTTGAAAATCAATCAATCTAAAACCATCAATGCATGGTGCATGTATGATTGGGCAAACTCTGTGTATGCCATAGTCATTAAATCATCAATTTTTCCTGTCTTTTATAATACTGCCACCCAAAATGCATTTAATGGTGAGGTTGTCAGTTTTTTTGGATTTAAGTTGGTTAACCCGAAAAATTCATATGAATTTTTCGTCCGGAGGACAGACGATTTTTAAAAATTGGCTTAAAGACTGATTAATACTAAATTTTCATATAAAACCAAAGAATTCAAAGCACCCAAATTTGAGCAAAATAATTTTTAAAAATGTCGGGGTTAACCCTGACATAATCAATTGAAAGTCAGTATTTTTCAATTGATTATCGTCATTATTCATAACTTTGTCATGAATAATTCGGGTTAATACGGCTTTATATTCCTTTGCTATTTCATTTAGTTTTTTTGT
>JBBSPJ010000173.1:0-9406 GCA_038258905.1 Cytophagales bacterium | reverse complement strand
TATCTGTTCCTCTTGCCGAATTCCCAGATATTAATGTTCTGAGCAAAAAAGAAAAAAGGGAATTTGAAATAATAGATGGTCATTACCTTTCATTCTTAGCTATTGATGAAGTGTATTCGGTCAACGATTTGATCGGACTATCTGATATTTAATCTGCGTATTCCAATAGTTGTTTTTGTAATATTGGATAAATAGCTTCCATCGTTCCCCATGGTCTGTGGCTCACAGAACATTACCTTGGACTACCAGCATCATAAGATTTTGTCACCATTTTTGCTTTCCTTTTTGATACATTATTTTACTTAAAATGCTACTTTAGGCCTCACCCCAACCCTCTCCAAAGGAGAGGGAGTTCGAGCATTAATAGGTTTATATATTTTTTTCTATCTGAAATTTTTCTAAAGGAGGGTTACTCTTTTTGGCTTTCTGAATTAAGGCATAAGATTTTGTCATCTCTCCCATGGCCTGTGGCTTGCGGGCATTACCTTGTAAAGCCTACATCATGAGATTTTGTCACCATTTTTGCTTTCCTTCGGTGCAAAAATGTCGCCAAAATCGGGGAGGCGTGGTGTTATTTTTACCCAGGGTTTGCACCCTGCACTACCAAAAGATCGCACCTACGGAGCTTGGAATTAATTAGTAAAGGCGTTTTAAGAAATATAATTACAGCCGCCATGATTCCGGGCACAAACTCCCTCTTTTTTCAAGAGAGAGCCTGCCAGCCTTTGGCTTGGGTTGGGGTGAGTTGTTTAATGGCAAGGTTTCATCCCCCAAAATTCAACCCAAAAATATTTTGCAAATCACCCACTAATAATTAATTTTGATTTTGAGTAATAAATCTACTCATTAATTGTTAAAATGATAGGTCATAATATGTGACTGAAAGGGCGGAGCCGTTTTTGAATTGACAGTAATCAATAGACAATTGACAAAGAAAGTAGTCTCTAATCTAAGAAATAAGTCAGCACCGCAGGTCAGACCGGCAAAAATAGCAGACAATTAACAAGGATAATAAACAATTGACAAAAGACAGAAGCTGCGATAAACCTATCCCGTTTCCTTCGTCTCGGGATCTTCGCTGCGCTGCGACAACCTAAAACCTATAATCTAATACTCAATACTAAATACTCGATACTGAATACTCACTACTCTATACTGAAAACCCATCCCGTTTCCTTCGTCTTGGGACCTTCGCTGCGCTGCGACAACCTAAAACCTATAATCTAATACTCAATACTGAATACTCGATACTGAATACTGAATACTCACTACTCTATACTGAAAACCTATCCCGTTTCCTTCGTCTCGGGATCTCCGCTTTGCTGCGAAAACCTGTAACCAAATCTCACTTCTCACTACTCCATACCCACTACTCTTTTGCTAGACACCCTCATCACCTCTAAAACCCGCATTAAGCTACTGCTGAAATTCTTCCTGAATGCGCAGACTAAAAGCTATTTGCGTTCCTTAGAGGGAGAATTTGGCGAAAGTACCAATGCCATAAGGTTGGAACTCAATAAATTTGAGGAAGCCGGGATGCTAAAATCAGATGTAAGTGGTAATAAAAAGTTGTATCAGGCCAATACCCAACATCCGCTTTTTGATGATATCCATAGTATTATAAAAAAATACATAGGTATTGACCGGGTAATTGAACAGATTATAGGGAAAGTAGGTAATCTTGAAAAAGTGTATCTGATAGGAGAATACGCCAGGGGAATAGACAGTGGGGTTATAGATTTTTTAATGGTTGGCGAATATTTCAACCATGATTACATAGCTAATATGACCAGTATAGCTGAAAAGAAGATAGATCGTAAAATAAGGTTCTTATACATGAACCCACAGGAGTTTGAAGGACAAATACCAACAGCTGAAGCAGGTTTGTTGCTTTGGGAAAGTTAAATAATTACGAATTCGGAATTAGGGAATTACGAAAAAGGAATAACCTAAATAAGAACGTTTCCGATTCGAATTTGTCATAGCGTAGGTCAGCACCGCAGGTCAGACCGGCTTTTCATCGCTCAGACGTTGTAATCGGCTTGAGCTTATTTTGGAGATAGACTCAAGTAATAGGTATACAATGAAAATTTCATAGAAACCTTCAGATCGAAAAAAGGAAAGCTAAAGGATTTAGAATTAAGGTTGATCCGGTCTGACTATCGTCTGACCTAATCCTGGCATCAGTGAGGCCAGTATTGCAGGTAAATAAGCCAACCAGTATATTAATTTCCACTGCTCTGAACAGAATTTACTAATAAATGTTCCTTGCAACGGACAATTTGGAAAAACTCTTCAAGCGATATGCTCTTAAAATTTCAAGAATAAATATGAACTATGTACTTCCTTTTATCTCATTTCTTGAGGAAGATGAGTTGGTAAAGTCACTGCTTTACTGAAGGATTTGATCAGTGATTTTGATTATAAACCTATTTAGCCTCTGGGAAGAGTGATTGTGGAGTTTGTGGAGTGGATTATTGCTTATAAAGATTCTAAATGAAAGCATACCAGTTCCGTAATCATCATAAAGATTTTATTTAACCATGCAATCTATCCAAAACAGCAGATCGGGAGACATAAAAGTAAATTTTAAGAATTAGGTCGGCCAAGTAGTGAAAAATAGTAATTATAAATACATGACAGCCTATAGTGATTCAGTGGTAAAAGAAGAAAAAGCCACCTATTATGTGAATAATATAATGGCCACCACTATAAAAGTGCGTGTTGATGAAGAAACCGTTTGGATTACACAAGGGCAGATGGTGGATTTATTTGAGACAACAAAACAAATTATAAGCCTTCATATTAATAATATATGTAAAGAGGGTGAACTGGATAAGTTTTCAGTTGTCAAGGAATCCTTGACAACTTATAAATCACAGCACTATAATTTTTTTAATAAATGGTAATTACATAGAGACTATGAGCCTTTTACACGAGTAAAGATTATAACTTACTGATATTGAGTACCAAACCGCATGCTTTTATGAAATTAATTATTAGATCCTATATAATTAGAATTAATAAACTTTGACTGCTTTTGAACTTATAAAATATCAACCTGAAGAAAAGCCCAATGTTACAATTCAAGTCAGAATTGAAGATGAATCAGTGTGGCTTACTCAGATGCAAATGATGGAACTTTTCAGTTCCTCTAAGCAAAACATAAGTCTGCATGTGAACAATGTTTTTAAAGAAAAAGAATTAGTAAAAGAAGCAACTGTCAAGGAATACTTGACAGTTCAAATTGAAGGGAATAGGAAAGTAAAACGCAAAATTTTCCTCTATAATCTTGATGTGATTATTTCTGTAGGTTATAGAATTAAATCTAAGCGAGGTACACAATTTAGAATTTGGGCCACAGGGGTTCTTCGAAATTATTTACTTAAAGGATATGCCTTTCAGCAAAGGATTGAGAAAATTGAAAAACAGGTTATAAAACATGATGAACAACTTGAAGAGCTAATTCAAACAGCTTTACCTCCCAAGGAAGGAATATTCTACGATGGGCAAATTTTTGATGCTCATCAATTTGTTTCCTCACTTATTCGTAGTGCAAAGAAATCTATTGTTATAATTGATAATTATGTGGATGAAAATGTATTAGTGCTTCTTTCTAAACGACAAAATGGAGTAAATGCAAAAATTTATACACAGAAGATTACCAGAAAACTGCAGTTAGATATTGATAAATTTAACGCCCAATATGATGAGGTAGAAATTTCTCAGTTTTCAAAATCACATGATCGATTTTTAATAATCGATGATAGTGAAATATACTTTATTGGAGCTTCGCTAAAAGATTTGGGTAAAAAGTGGTTTGCTTTTGCAAAATTATCCATAGATATCAAATACTTGTTGAGTCAATTAAATTCTTAATTTAAATAAAGCTTTCATGCTTTATACGACAAACTTGTAAACACGCTAACTTAAAAACCTAATACCTATAACCTATAACTAATAACTTAGCAAAAAATTAATCAGCCTACTGACGATAAATGTACAGCATAAATTAGGCTGTAAAAAAACATAAAACTTTGAAAAAGATATTACTCACCGGTGCAGCCGGGTTCACCCCGTGAAATTTTCTCAAATTGTTCCATGTTTTACTATGTTTACATATTGCACAGCTTGAAAGACAATAAACTTTATGCAGGTTATTCCGCTGATTTGAGAAAAAGACTTGAGGATCACCAGAAAGGGAAAGTTCCTTCAACTAAACATAGAAGACCCCTTAAATTGATTTATTTCGAAGGCTGCACTGAGCAGGATGATGCCACTAAGAGGGAGAAATATTTTAAAACACATTACGGGAAAATGTTTCTAAAGAAGCGCCTCAAGTCTTATTTCACAGGGCAAGTCGATAAAGATACAGTACAAGAATAAGATAACAGATGTCAAAAAAAATACTTTTAACAGGTTCTGCGGGGTTCATTGGCTACCACCTCACCAAAGCCCTCTTAGAACGAGGCGACACCGTTATCGGCTACGACAACATCAACGACTACTACGATGTAAACCTCAAGTACGGTCGACTGAACGAGCTAGGCATCAAAAGAGATGATGTACAAGCTCATCAACTGACCCAAAGCGGGCAATACCCTAACTTCCGCTTCGTAAAAGCCGACTTATGCGACCGCGACTATTTAAACCAGCTTTTTGTAACCGAAAAATTCGACCATGTTATTAACCTGGCCGCACAAGCAGGAGTGCGCTATTCTGTAGAGAACCCACAGGCTTATTTGGATGCCAACATCCAAGGCTATTTAAATATCTTAGAAGCTTGCCGACATAACCCGGTAAAGCATTTGGTGTATGCTTCTTCCAGCTTCGTGTACGGCAGCAATACAAAAATGCCATTTTCAGTGCATGACCATACCGACCATCCACTCTCGCTTTATGCCGCCACCAAAAAAAGCAATGAGATAATGGCGCACACCTACAGCCATTTATTCAATATTCCCACAACGGGCATACGCTTTTTTACGGTTTATGGTAGCTGGGGCAGACCTGATATGGCACTCTTTCTTTTTGCGGAAGCCATCAGAAAAGGCGAGAAGCTAAAAGTATTTAACCACGGTAAAATGGAAAGAGATTTTACTTATGTTGGAGATATCGTCAAAGGCGTAATGGCTGCTTTGGATCAACCAGCACAGCCAAACCCTGAATTTGACAATGCCAAACCCGATGCCGGAAGCTCTCATGCGCCTTATAGGCTTTACAACATTGGCAATAACCAGCCAGTAAAGCTCATGGACTATATCGAAGCCTTAGAAAAAGCCATGGATAAAACAGCTGAAAAGGAGTTTCTACCTATGCAGCCTGGTGATGTGCAAAAAACCTATGCTGACCTGCCTGCCGGCAGGCAGGTGTGCAGGATTTGATTGATGATTTTGATTATAAACCCAATACGCCTTAGGAGAAGGGGATAGGGGAGTTTGTGGAGTGGTTTCTATCGTATAAGAATTTTTAATTTCAAAAATATATTTAAATCGACCTTTAGAAAGGTCAAAAGATCGTTAAATTTGACCTTTAGAAAGGTCAAAAATCATGGAATTCTTTAGAGAACTTTATTACAATAGAATTGAAACAGTGCAATTGAATTTTAAGCGGTTCCTGTTTGATGAAATTAATTGGAATGATCAATTGGTAGGAATCATTGGTGCAAGAGGAACTGGAAAAACTACTATGGTTCTACAGTATATTAAAGAAAAATTAGATTTAAATATAAGTTTATATATCAGTTTAGATCACATTTATTTTCATAAAGAAAGCCTATTACCGGTTGTGAATTACTATTACAAATTGGGAATACGCCACTTTGTTTTAGACGAAGTTCATAAATATGAAAATTGGTCTACTGAGTTGAAGAATATCTATGATTATTACCCTAATGCTAATGTAGTGTTTACCGGATCTTCTATTCTGGAAATATATAGGGGGCAAGCAGATTTAAGCAGAAGAGCTGTCCAATATGAATTACCAGGACTTTCATTTAGAGAATTCTTGAATTTTGATTTAGGAATAGATTTAGAACCATTTACATTAGATCAACTAACGAATGATCACATCAATTTTGCTAGGCAGGTGAAGGAAAATGTCAGTAGTCCTTTAGTTCCTTTTAATCGTTATTTGAGATTGGGTTATTATCCTTATTTTAAAGAAAATGAGACTAAATATCATCAGCGATTACAGCAAACCATCAACTTGATATTAGAAACGGATGTTATGGCGGCTGAATCTATAACCTATGCTTCAATACGTAAAATAAAATCACTGTTATATATAATTTCTCAATCCGTTCCCTTTAAACCAAATATTACAAGCTTAAGTCAAAAGATTGAAACAAAAAGGGAAAATCTAATTCATTTTCTAGACATTTTAGAAAGAGCGTCCCTGATTAATTTATTGAGAGATGATGTGAAAGGTATTTCAAGACTGAACAAACCCGATAAAATTTATTTGGGAAACACCAATCTCCTTCATGCTTATGCAGAGGGAAAGCCAGACAAGGGAAATGTAAGAGAAACTTTTTTCTATTCCCAATGCAAAGTTCGTCATGCTTTAAAAAGTCATGATTCAGCAGATTTCAGTTTTGAAAATGAGCTTGTATTTGAAGTAGGGGGTAAGCAAAAAAATCAACGGCAAATCATGAAGGAAGAGAATGCCTATATAGCAGCAGACGACATAGAAATTGGAAATGCCAATAAAATCCCGCTTTGGCTCTTTGGATTTTTATATTGAAATTTGATATCTTGAATACTTACCGAACTCCAACTTTGCAACTTAGTCTTTTAAGTGTGCTGGGCAAAACAGCCGAAAAGGAATTGCTACCTATGCAGCCCGGTGATGTGCAAAAAACCTATGCAGGCCGGCCTGCCTGCCGGCAGGCAGGTGTGCAGGATTTAATTGATGATTTTGATTATAAACCCAATACACCTTTGGAGAAGGGAATAGGGGAGTTTGTGAAGTGGTTTTTTTCGTATAAGAAACTTGAAGTTTGAAAACAGCCATTTTCGTATAAATATTATTAACTTTATTAAATTATTAAGTTCAATCTATTGTTCTACAAAACATGGCACAGGACATTATCATAAAGTTAAAAGAGAATACAGATTTAGAATATGCCTTAAAATTTCTAAAGCATATTGACTTTGTAAAGAAAGTTGATAGTTCTATTACCAATGAATATTCAATTGAAAATAATTACCCTTTTATAGCCTCCGAAAAATCACTAGCTGAAGATTGGCTTAGCGAGGAAGATGATAGATGGGATGAGGTGCTGGCTAATTAGTAATTAAAAATTTTTATATTATGAAAACCGCATTAAAAATAGACTTTACTTTTGATCAAATACTTTCTTTGGTAAAACAGCTTCCAAATAAACAGAAAATCAAATTATCAAAGGAATTAGAAAAAGAGGCAATTGATTCCAAACTAACTCGCTTATTGCAAACATTCCAAAATGATGAGCTTGATCTAAAAACTATAGATGAAGAAGTTGAAATTGTCAGACAAGAAATATATGACAAGAAAAAGCATTAAAGTCATATTTGATACTAATGTTTGGATAAGTTTCCTAATCGGAAAACGATTGGCGAATATTAAAAAATATATTGCAGAGGGCAAGATTACAATTATCACTACCGATCAATTATTTGAAGAAATGCTATCTGTAACAAGGCGGAAAAAATTAAGGAAGTACTTTCCTGAGAAAAGTGTAACTGAATTAATTAATCTTTTGGAGAATGTAGCATTAAATATAGATGTGGAACCAAAGCATTTTTTAAATAGGGACCCTAAAGACAATTTCCTCTTGGATCTGATTGATTTTTCAAAAGCGGATTATTTGGTTACCGGCGATAAAGATTTATTGGAACATAACCCCTTTAAAACTGCTCAAATTGTTAATCCTACTGATTTCGAAGAGATGCTGAAAGTTTAAATTTACTTATACTTTTTTTAACATTATTGCAATTGACTAATCCTAAAAACTTTAAACTAAGACCAGCCCTAATTATATCAAATAACAACATAAATAAAACAGGCGACTATATTCTTATGCAAATCACCTCCAAGTTTAAAACCGATGAGGTGACCTTGGAACTTGAAGAGGAATTCTACTTAGGAAATAAATCTTTACCATTAAAAAGCTTCCTGAAATTGCATAAAGTTTTTACAATAAATGAAGAGTTGATTCAGAAAAAGCATACAGGACTAGCAGAATCTGCTATTAACACTGTTCTTTTTAAATTTAAGGAATTGTTTAGTTAAACACCATTAGCTTGGAAGACTTTACTGAGATTCTAAACAAAGAGAAATCTTGATCTGAAAAATCTCACTACTCTGTACTTTATACTCAATACTCTATACTTTTTTCACTGCGACCACCTAATACCTAAAACCTAAAACCTTCTACCAATTTCTAATGCTCTTCAACTACTTAGAATTTGCTTTATTCTTACCCCTCAGCTTTCCCGATAAATACGGGATAAATTTGCTGTATTGGTTTGTATTTAAAAAGCACCTAAAGGCGCAGAATTTCTTTTTAGCCATGAAAAATTTATTGATACATAATTGAGTTCACTTAAAAAACGATCTTTAGCCGGTGTAGCTTGGACTTTCACGGAGCGCTTCAGTGTTCAAGGAATTTCCTTTATTATTTCTATAATATTAGCTCGAATTCTCATGCCGGAAGAGTTTGGGTTGATAGGAATGATAGCTGTTGTGATTGCTATTGGTGATTCTTTGCGAGATTCGGGTATGACCCAGTCATTGATCAGAACCATAGATCCAACTGAAGAAGATTATTCCACTGTTTTTTTCATGAATTTAGTAGCTAGTGTTATTATTTATGCAATTATTTATTTTACAGCGCCTTATGTAGCAGCCTTTTTTGAGAAAGAAATTTTAATCAATATCATTCGTGTATTGGCTTTAAAAATACCCATTGGGGCTATTTCTTCCATTCAGGATACACGCTTGGTCAAACAAATGAACTTTAAAAAGCAGTTAACCATCCAGGTGCCCTCCATCATAATCGGGGGAATTGCAGGAGTAGTTTTTGCCTATTCAGGTTATGGGGTTTGGAGTTTGGTATATATGAACATGATTCAAATTACTTTAGCTAGCATTCAGTTATGGGTTCGGTCTACCTGGAGGCCTCAATTAATTTTTAGTAAGGCTAAACTGAAAGAGCATTTTACCTTTGGTTACAAACTTACATTATCCGGCTTACTGGATACTTTATATAATAATATGTATCATGTTATTATAGGTAAATATTTTTCTGCTGCGCAATTAGGATTTTATACCAGGGCTCAAAGTACTAAACAGTTGCCTGTTACAAATATTTCAACTGCATTGAATAAAGTGACATATCCTATGTTCGCTGAAATACAGAATG
>JBBSPJ010000172.1:0-9437 GCA_038258905.1 Cytophagales bacterium | reverse complement strand
TGCCTTAAAGAGTTAAAATAAAGAGTTGCTCCATTATTATAGGCGCCAACAAAAAACTGAGGATTATTAGCCGTTAGATAGGCATCTAAATTAGCATTAGCATTTTGTAATTCATCAAATGCTCTGGCCCATTCCATAGCAAAGCCATTTTGAATTTTACTTAAAACCGCGCCAATAGTATCGTTATTAGTTAATAATAAATAGTTGTCAGGATTTAAGTAACCGAAAGCTAAAGGTCTTCTATAGCTAGTATATATCCTTACAGGAGCTACTGTTTGCTCCAAATCTTTTACCTCTACTAAAACTGCTGTAGTATCCTGGAGAGTGGATGCAACAAAATAATAATTAAGTTGATCTTCCTCATTATTTCGATTTTGAATGATATTTCCAATTGGATTTACATAAGCTGAAGACATAGTACTACTCCAAACAAATTCCCCCCTTGCACTGGCTTTCAAAACAAATACCTGATTATTATTGGAACTTGCTAAAACCAGGTAACCACCATCCTGGGTTTGAATTACGTCAATGGGATTATAATTCATTCCTTCAGAAGGATTATCAAATATACTACTGAACTTTTCATCAGGCCTAAATGCTTCTGTTTCTTTTTGACAAGAAGTCGATACAATAACAAAAGCAATGATTATACAAATTCTCATATTTCTATGGGGATAAATTCCTTCCTACTCAGGTATTTTAATGGAACCAAAACACCTAAAACAAACTCTACTGATTGAAAACTTTTATCATCATAAACATCATAAGCATTATTGATCAGGTTTTCATTTGCAAACCTTCTGTTAGTGTCGGTAACATTTGAAAAACCTTGTCTAAAATTAGCCTCTGCTGTTAAGTATATATTTCCTAACCTAAACCTTGCTCCTGCTCCGGCAAAAATTCCGGCAGTTATCGGACTTAAAAGTTCATTTACATTTTCGTTAAATGATATATCCGTAATTTCTATTCCGTTTTGGTTTATGGTTTTTTGTACAGATTTATTAGCATCCATTAAAAAGCTGAAGTTAAGCCCTACTTGTACAAATGGAATTATACCAGGCACCTTAGGTTTCCTGTTCGATCTGTTCATAAATCGATTGATGCGAGGCCGAATCATATATCTGAAAAATACCGGCACTTCAAAATATTGGAAATTATTTTGATGTTCGAAATTCACACTATTTACATCACCAGGTAATTCTTGATTATAACTAAACTGAACTTGATTAAGAGATAGATTAGTACCTAAAACAAATCTCTGGTCAAACTGATACATCACCGTTAATCCATAAATAGTACCAATGTTTCCTGTTGTGAGATATTGCTTTTCATAAAGGCTCTGATCCAAATCATTAGTAGGCTTAATTATGCTAAATCTATTGATAGGATCTACTACATTATAATTAGCACCGCCTCTAACTCCAATATACCATTGGGTTTGTTTAAAGGGATTTTTATTAAGCTTATCAAAAGTAGATTGCGCATACAATCCTACTGAGATAAGCATAAAAAATAAGCTTAATAGTAATTTAAACATAGGTTATTATTCATACACGGGTTAAATATCCCACTTTTTAATATGCTTTCAAAATTTATGAACTGTTATGGTAACTTCATTCAGTAGTTCTTTTTAGTATCTTTGCAGATATTATCAATTTATGTTAGAAAACGAAGAATTCAACGAGCAGGAAGAGGATACCCTTTTTGAGCATTATCATATAAAAGTAGACGCTAAGCAAGAGCTTTTAAGAATAGATAAATTTTTAATGGACAGGCTGCCAAATGTAACCAGAAATAAGGTACAACAGGCCATTAAAGATGGTTTTGTAAAAGTAAATCAAACTACTATAAAGCCCAATTACAAGGTGCACCCCAAGGATGATATTAGAATTGCCTTACCGGAACCTCCCCGGGATACAGATGTAAAACCTGAGAATATTCCACTGAATATTGTTTATGAGGATGATCAATTATTGATAGTGAATAAAGAAGCGGGAATGGTTGTGCACCCGGCACACCAAAACTGGAACGGCACATTGGTAAATGCGCTCACTTATCATTTTCAGCAGCTACCTGAAATGAAAGGTAATGAGGGTAGACCAGGCTTAGTGCATAGAATAGATAAAGATACTTCCGGATTATTGGTGATCGCAAAAACAGAAAAGTCCATGACGCATTTGGCAAAACAGTTTTTCGACCATAGTATAGAAAGAACCTATTATGCACTTATCTGGGGCGAACCCAAAGAACCAGAAGGTACTATTAATGTACATTTAGGCAGAAGTTTAAAAGACAGACGTATTACGGATGCTTTCCCTGAAGGAGATTTTGGAAGACATGCCATCACTCATTATAAAGTGCTCAAGACTTTGCGTTATGTCACCCTAATTCAATGCAACTTAGAGACCGGCCGGACTCATCAAATTAGAGCGCACATGAAATATTTAGGCCATCCTTTATTTAATGATGCCACCTATGGTGGTGATAAAATTTTGAAGGGTACTAAATTCTCAAAATACAAATCTTTTGTAGATAACTGCTTTAAAATTTTACCGCGACAGGCTCTACATGCCAAATCATTAGGCTTTATACACCCTGCTACTAAAAAACCCGTACAATTTAACTCTGAATTGCCCGAGGATTTCATTCAATTAATTGAAAAATGGGAGAACTATATTCAATTTAATTAATTTGTAAAAAATTAGGATTTTGAGAACAGATAATTACTTTGTACATATAAATGTTACAATAGTTTTTGAAGTAAAAGCAAAAATTTTATAAATTTTCTTCGAAAACATGATCTACTTTTAATCTATTCTTTACAGGATTGGCATACATCGCTAAAAGTGGATCTCTAAGCACTTTAAAATCACCAGAAAAAGTTTGGACTTGTTTTCTTAAATAAGCTTCAAACTTTTCAACATCCTCTTTGGTGTAATGGTCGGAAAATCTTTCCTCAATTAACCAATCATATGCAATTAAATTGGTTGGCCAAAGCTTGTAGTTTTTATGTACACGCTCATCAATTAAATCAGCAAGCGCCTGCATCTGGTCATTTTTATTTTTAATGGTTTTAATTTCCAGCAACTTTTCATCCACAATCTTCCCTATAGCTAAATGAACTCTTCCTTTAATGCCGGTAATACCGGCAATCATACTTTTTAAATCATCTTCAGGGGTTTTAACTAGGGGCTTACCAGCCATTTTTTGCTGGATCTCCCTGGCTTTTAACACATCACATGGATCGTATTCATAAGAAATAGCCATGGGAGCTATCCTCAAAGGAGCATAATTTTCATAAAAATCAGATCCCCCATCCAGCCCTATCATCTTTAATAAACCTTGTTGAGTTTGATCATCTCCATCTTTAGTTCTGCCTTCCCGCTGAGCAATCCAAATAGAGGTCTTCTTTTCCAAAATAGTATGTCTGATATATGCCGACAATACTAATGAATAGGAGTACATTTCTCTTGGTGGTACATTTCTATTAACTATGAAATTTTTGTTTAGCTTAGCGAAATCTGTCACCCAATCATTTACCAATAAGTTATTACCTATGGCTACTTCGGTGGTATTTAATTGATGTTCGAAAAGCAATACATTGAGAATGGCCGAATCCAAAACGATATCTCTATGATTAGAGATAAATAGATAGGACTTATCATCACTTAATCTATCAAAACCTTCATGGGTAATTCCTTCGGAGCTACTATCCAATACCCTTCTGGCAGTGGGATACATCATAACCGCCTGAAATTCCTTAATTGATTGTATAGAAGAAAGCTTTTGCTTTATCTCTTCCAGTGTACGATCGGGGAATAATTTTTTGGTGATTTCCTCAAAGTAAGGATGGCTAATAAATCTTTGTATAGCAGAGGGCACCTCGGAATCCTTATAGGGTCTGATATCTTCAAATGCTTCTGAATGCTTCATAGTTTAAAAAATAGAAATACGAAATAAGTCATTTTTAAGCTAAAAATTGCCATTTTTTAGTAAAATTAGATTGAATATTAGTTTTTCTGAAGATAAGAGTTTGTGAAGTTATCGAATATCTCATCATTTTTTATAAGCTTAATGTAATATATCCGCATAATTAGGTTGTTTTATAACTAAAGCATAACAATATATTAACATTACTTCAAGTTTAACTAGTTACATTTGCACTATAAATATAATTAAAATGCTAAAAGCAAGCCCCACTTTTCATAAAGGAGTTAATTTTGTACAAATTTCCTCTTTACCATTCGAGCAACAATTAAGCTTTCAAGATTGGATTCCCAAAAACTCCTTGTTAAGAATGGTAATTAATAATATTACTATGGACGATTGTGTAGACTATCAGGACTATACCTATTGGTATGATTTTAAATATACACGAAATAGCGCTAGCCTTGTGTATAGCATTTAATTAGCAGCCAAAATTTCCCTAGCTTTGTGGCAAACGTAATGCCATGGATTTAGACCCAGAGTTTAATTTACTTTCCTCTAAGTTGTTGCCTGAAGCAGAAATTTCAGTCAGCTACACCGAAAAATCCACTTTCGTAGAACGGTTATCTCCTTATATAGCACACTTACTTGATAAAGATTTTCAAAAATTAGTGCAGATAATGTACCGCATTGATGTGTCGGAAAAAGAATTTGCCTTAACTTTGATCCCTAATGGTGATAAAGATATTGATGCTGCCTTATCAGAAATGATTTATGATAGGTTAGTTTTAAAAGCTAAGTATCGGGCAAAATACAAGAACCAATAAAATGCTTAAGATTGCAGTCGATTTTGATGGAACTATAGTGGAGGATAAATATCCGGGAATTGGTAAACCTCAACTTTTTGCTATTGAAACACTTTTAGCACTACAAAAGAATAGGCACCAGCTTATTTTATGGACTGTTCGAGAAGGTGAGAGCTTAAGGCAGGCGGTGGAATTTTGCGAAAAAAATGGGGTGGAATTTTATGCCGTAAATAAAAATTATCCGGAAGAAATATTAGAAGCAGAGCAAAGCAGAAAGTTAAACGTTGACATTTTTATTGACGACAGAAATGTAGGCGGCTTTGTAGGTTGGAGTAAAATATGGGAACTATTGGGAGATAATCCTGTTGAATACGTACTTCCTAAAAAGAGTTTTGGGGAGAAATTAAAAGATTTATTTAGATGATTCATTTAAAAACAAGGGAAGAGATTGAGTTAATGAGAAAGAGTGCGCTCTTGGTTTCCAAAACATTAGGCCTAATGGCTGAACTGCTGGAGCCCGGGGTTACCACCCTTGAATTAGATAAAAAAGCTGAAGAATATATTAGAGATAATGGAGGCGTTCCAGGATTTTTGGGACTTTACGATTTCCCAAACACCCTTTGTATGAGTCCAAATGAACAAGTAGTCCATGGTTACCCTTCTAAAACACCTTTAAAAGAAGGTGATATTATTTCAATTGATTGCGGAGTAAAAATGAATGGATTTTATGGTGATCATGCATACACTTTTGCTGTAGGTGAAGTAAGTGAGGAAGTGAAAAAGCTTTTAAAAGTAACTAAAGAATCGTTATACCTAGGTATTGAACAATGCAAAGCAGGAAACAGAATAGGCGATATCGGTTTTGCTATACAGGATCATGCGGAAAAAAATGGCTATGGTGTGGTAAGGGAATTAGTAGGCCATGGGCTAGGAAAAGAGATGCATGAGTCACCAGAGGTGCCTAATTTTGGCAGAAGAGGCAGAGGTGCTAAGCTTAAGGAAGGAATGGTTTTAGCCATTGAACCTATGATTAACATGGGGACGCGCGCTATCAGACAATTAGCAGATGGCTGGAGCATTGTAACTTCTGATGGGAAATACTCTGCTCATTTTGAGCATGATGTAGCCATAGTAGATGGGCAACCTGATATTCTTTCTACTTTTGATTACGTTGAAGAAGCTTTGCAGAAAAAAAGCGCTCTAATTTGAAGCTTCCCATAAACCTGCTGGCACAATTTCCAACACATGCCCTTCGGGATCCTCAAAATAGGCTGAATGCTTTCCTGTCGGCCATTCATGCTCATAAGTAATTTCAATTCCTTTTTGTACTAGTTCCTCTTTTGCAGATTCGTATTCGGAGGCTTTTACTTCAAAGGCTATATGCTGTTTCCCAACGGCAAAATGTGCGGGTGGCACGTCCTGTGATTTAGTGTACTCCGGATTAAAGCACAGTAGAACTGAACTGCCACTCCTGAAAAAAATAAGCTTATCAGGTACGTGAGTAATAATGGGTAATTCCAGTAAACCATTATAAAACGACTTTGCCCTTTCTAAATCCTTAATATATAAACAGCTTTCCTTAATTTGTGTAATCTGCATATTGCTAAGTTAATTATTATCCACTAACGAATAAACTCAACAATCCTTTTTATTTATGCTTTACTGAAACAGAAATGTTTACTTCTTTTTAATTTTAAAAACTCTAGCAATCCATCTTGGCAACACAAGCGCTCCTAAAAACAAGTAAGGATAATAAGTCATTAGCCTCCAGAATATATTACTGATAAAGGTAACAGAGCCTAAATCTTCCCTGAAAAATTGTGTAAAAATAAATTCCGCAGTGCCACTACTGCCAGGGGTAGGTGAAATCAACATAGTAATCCATATAATTACCTGACGGGCAAAAATGGTGATATGTTGTGTGAAATCCTGATTGGTAAAAGCTTCAATTACGCAATTTAGCATAGCATATCTGGCAGTCCAGATAAAAAATGTAGACAATGTTATTTTTGTCCAGTATTTATAATTTTTACCTCTTAATTCTTTTGAGGCCAACATGATTTCATCTCCTTGTTCGTAGGCTCCGTGTCTCCATTTTCTCAACCATTTTATGGAAGTAATCTTTAATAAAATCCATTTAAACCAACGTGGATTAACTAATACAGCAAAAGCCATCACCATAGTGTAAAGAGCAATTAAGGAATAACTCACTATAAATAAAGTAGGCAAACTCTTCCCTAATGGGCTTTCTATCATTGAGTTTTGGGGGAAAATATCTCCTTTGGCAATTAGAAATATGATAGGAGCCATCACAACGAAATACATATTATCAAAAATAGCGGTAATCATAGTATAGGCCAATGCTTTACCCAGCTTCAGCCCTTCCTTCATAAGTATAAATACTGCCACTGCCGTACCCCCCACCACAGATGGCGTTACCGCTGAAGCAAATTCCCATAAAATAATCACATAAATGCTACTCTTCCATGATAGCTTTTCCCCGGTAATTGTTCTTATTCTGTATACATAACCGATATCGCGAGCAAATAAAACCAGGAAGGCAAGAGTGACGGGGACTATCTCCGCAGTAAAAATGAGGGATAGGTTACTTAAGGTGACGGTGTCGTCCTGGTAAAACAAAAATGCTACAATACCTAATCCCAAAAGCACAGGAATCCATATTTTGTTAGGATTTAATGTTTTAAAAACCTTTTCCTTATCAATCTTCATTCAGCAACCTTTTCAAGTCTTTCCAACCAAAAATTATTAAATCCTTCTCCTAATGTAATGGTGATAATTTCATTTTGTAATAGCTCCAAAATAGCTAAAAAGTTGAAGATTACGGCTATTTTATTGGGATCTGTTTCTATAAGCTCAATAAAAGAAAGTTTATGGGAAATATGTAATCTTTCAACAATGAAATCTTTTTGTCCTGTAATAGTATAAGGATATTGAACCACTTTATGTCTGGGTTTATTCTTTTCCAGTTCATATTTGGCCATTACCTCACGGTATACTTTCAATAATTTATACAAATCAACATTTTGAAGTTCTGCTTCCACATTAATGGTTTCGGATAGCATTTTCACCTCTTTTTTAACATTGCCTCTCCTCTCCTTCTCCATCATTCCATGCTCCATGGCAGAAAGCTCCTCCAATACTGATTTGTACCTTTTATATTCAAGCAGATGCCTTACTAATTCTTCTCTGGGATCAACTTCATTACCTTCTTCATCAATTTGGGGCCGCGGCAGCAATAATTTCGCTTTAATACGCATAAGAGTGGCTGCCACTAAAATAAATTCACTCGCTACTTCAATATTAAGATTCTCCAGATGTTTTAAATAATCCAAAAAATCATTAGTGATTTTTGAAATAGGAATATCGTAAATATCTAATTCATCCCTTTCAATAAAAAAAAGCAATAGATCGAAAGGGCCTTCAAAAAGTGGTAGTTTAATTTCGAAACTCAAAACTGTGTGTTTAGATACGCGTATTAGTTCAAAGATAGATTATTTCTAAAATATTGCAGTAATAGAAATTGATTTTATTAATATTTTATACTAATCCGATAAAAAATTCGGTAATTTGTAGTTTGAAAACAATTAGGGTTTTGAACTTGTTTTAAACTCTAATTTATATATGAAGAACAATATGCTCATTCAACCTGGAGAACTTTTAGCTAAGGTAAATAGTCCGGCAGATTTAAAGAAATTACATCAATCAGAATTGGTGCAATTCAGCCAAGAATTAAGGCAATTTATTATAGATAATGTTTCAATATACGGTGGTCACTTCGGGGCCAATTTAGGCGTTGTGGAATTAACCACAGCATTACATTATGTTTTTAATACACCTGAAGATCAATTAATCTGGGATGTGGGCCATCAGGCATACGGACATAAAATTATTACAGGTAGAAAAGAGAGTTTCCACACTAACAGAGTTTATGGTGGCATATCCGGATTTCCTAAAAGAAAAGAAAGTGAATATGATGCATTTGGTGTAGGACACTCCTCTACCTCAATTTCTGCTGCTTTAGGAATGGCTATGGCTTCTAATATTAAAGGAGAGCTTAAAAAACAACATATTGCTGTAATTGGAGATGGTGCCATGACCGGTGGAATGGCCTTTGAAGGCATGAACCATGCCGGTGCTTCTGATGCCAATATGATTATCATATTAAATGATAATTGCATGTCAATAGATCCAAATGTTGGAGCACTTAAAGAGTATCTAACAGACATCACTACTTCTCATACTTACAACAAAATGAGAGATGATGTGTGGAAACTATTAGGAAAAGTAAGTGGCTTCGGAAAAAGTGCGCAAGAAGTTGTTGGTAAGCTAGAAAATTCACTTAAGTCGTTTCTGTTAAAGCAAAGCAATTTATTTGAATCGCTAAATTTAAGATATTTCGGTCCTGTGGATGGGCATGATGTAAATCATTTGGTACATGTACTAAACGATTTAAAAGATATACCCGGACCTAAAGTTTTACATTGCATCACAACAAAAGGTAAAGGTTTTGCCCCGGCAGAAAAAGATCAAACCAAATGGCACGCACCTGGTAAATTTGATAAAATTACCGGTGAAATCCAGAAAAAACCTGATTTAAAGCCTCAGGCTCCTAAATATCAGGATGTTTTTGGTCATACCTTAGTAGAATTGGCTGAGAAAAACGAGAAAATTGTAGGTGTTACT
>JBBSPJ010000171.1:0-9454 GCA_038258905.1 Cytophagales bacterium | reverse complement strand
ATTTGGGTAGCTATTCGCTCCTTCAATGAATCTACGTGGCTGATGATGCCAATGGTTTTGGAGGATTCCGCCTGCAGTTTTTCCAGGGTATCTAATGTTTGATCCAGCGTTTCCGGATCTAAAGTTCCGAATCCCTCATCAATAAATAGGCTGTTGATTTCAACATTGCGCGAAGCCATATCCGATAAGGCCAAAGCAAGAGATAAGCTCAATAGGAATGTCTCGCCACCGGAAAGAGTTTTTACCGACCTCCGCTGACCACCCATATGCTCATCAATGGCTACCAGGCCATCATCCTCTGCTTCTGTTGGCTTGTCAATGCGATATCTATCGCTTAAATCTTTTAAGCGGGTATTGGCCAGCACCAATAATTGCGATAAGCTTAAATCCTGTGCGAAATCATTGAATTTTTTACCTTTTGCATCACCAATCAACTCATTTAATAATCTCCACCGCCTGGTTTTCTTTTCTTTATCTGCAATTTCAGACTTTATGCTTTCTATTTGCAAGATCTTATCGGTATCATTTTTCAAGAGTCTTCTTAGGTCTTCGCAGGCTTGCCTGAGCTCGGCTGCATTTTCTTTTTTGTGCTGTAGAGAGGCTGTTAATTCTTCCACCGGCTCTGGCCCATCTTTCTGGATTATTAACTCTAGCTTTTCTTGCAAAACAGAGAGTGCACTGTCATATTGCGCTACCATTTTTGCGATTTGCTCCCTCTTTTCCCGCAGGCTGTTATACTCTGCATCTGGCAGAAGTGCTTTTCTTGCTTCATTAATACTGGCAAACCCTTTGGCTGCTATGGTTTTATTGAGTGTAGTATCTAATTGCTGAAACAATTTCTCTGCTGTTTCAGCTTTGACTTTTAAAGCATTATGCTGCTCATTTAATGATCTGGCTTCCTGTTGTAGGGCTGTCCAGTTTTGTTGCATTCGATTAGTATCACGAAAGATGTCATCCCCTATATATAATTCCGTGATGGCAGTTTTTAAGGATTTGCCTTCTTCCACCACGCTGATTAATTGATTTTGTATAGGAATAGCATTATTAACCGCTTCCATTTTTTGCTGCACTTTTTCATAGGCCTCCATTTGCTGCAATTGGAGCTTAATTTGTTGGATCAGTGCTTCCCATTCTCCGCTTTCCTGCTGTGTGGTAAAATCTTTAAAATTAGCACTGAAATGCTGCTGGTTTTGCTGCAGTTCCAACTCCAAATTCTCTTTAGTGCCTCTTATTTTCTCCAGCCTTTGCAGATTCAGCTTTTGCTGGCTTTCTGCTTCAGTCAATTGCTTTTGTGCTGACTCCAATTCCTTTGCTGTAGACCTGATTAATGCAGGGAGTTCCGAGGAATCTTCCGGTTGGTCTTCCGCATAGGGGTGGTGTACCGCACCGCATAGTGGGCATGGTTCCCCGTCTATTAATTTGGCTCTGTGCTCTTCCAGACTAGCACGTAATTCTTTGTTTTCTTTCTCAGTTTGCAATCGCTGCAGTTTTTCCTTTAATGCCTCCTGCTTACTTTGGAGTACTGCAATGCTCTGAGGTAATGACTTGGATTGCTTGTTTAATTCCTGCTCCTCCTGGGTAATAGTTGTTAGCTCTTTGCCCAGTCTCTTGATTTGTTCAGCTAACTGACGCGCACCAAAAACAGCTTCCAAATTGGCATTGAGTCGGCTTTTTTCTTGCGGAATATGAGTTAAATCGATCGAAGACAAATTTTGAGTATACGTTGCCGACTCCTCTGAAAATTTGTTTTCTAGGTGCTTTAACTGGACTAAATCATCTTCCGGATTTCTATCATCGGGCTTAAAATTGATACCCTGTAATTCTCTTTGAAGTTGATTTTTGAGGTTTTTATAATCTTTTCCTTTCTCTGCCCGCTGTTGCTGCAAAGCGTTTATTTTTTGGCTGAATTCATGCAAGTTAGTTTCAATATTTTCAGCATTTACTTCCTCTTGAGTGAATTCAGTGGCCTTTTTTAGTGATTCCGATTGCCTGGCTTGGTTATCATTTATTAGCTGTATTATTTTCTGCAATTCACTTTGCAATTGACCTATTTCCTCTTGTTGCCGGCTCCATTGACGTAGCTCTTCTGCCTGATTATGCACTTTTTCATGGGCTGAAATAGCATTACCGTAGGTGGATTTAAAAGTCTGGAGGTTTGCATCTTCCTTCAATTTCTTAGCTTGTAGCTGCTCAATTTCTTGTTTTTGTTGCCGGATTTGTCCTTTTAGCTCAATTTGTGCCTCTAAAGCCTTCAATTCTGCTTCAATTGGAGCATAAGCAACCTCTTTTTCGGATAATTCAGCTTTTTTCTCTTCTTTTTCAGGTTCCGCTAGAAGGTTGTCCTGCAGAAAGACGATATTATCTCTCTTCGATTTAATTTCTTTATTAACTTCATTAAACTTCTCGTAAGCCCTGTATCCTAAGTGCCTGTAAATGCCTGTGCCCGTTATCTTCTCTAATAATTCGCCTCTTTCATCCTTTTTGGCTTTTAAAAATTGAGCAAATTCCCCTTGCGCTAATACTACTGATTTAATAAATTGATTATAGTTGAGACCAATAAGCTCCTCATTTCTGGCAGGCACTTCTGATTTTTTACAATCCAGCAATTCCTCTGTTTCGAAATGGGAAATCTCCATTTCGTAATCATTCAGGTTATTATTTCTGTTTACTGCAATACTCCATTTGGAAGTAAAATTACCATCTGCGCAAGCGTAACTTACTGATGCGTAAGCTTCCTTTTGGTTACGGGTGAGGAGTGCACCTTTCTCCATTATTTCTTTTTTACTAATTTTGCCTAACCTGGGCACCTGGTTAAAAAGGGCTAGGGAGATAACATCCAAAATAGTGCTTTTCCCGCTTCCTGTAGGGCCTGTTATGGCAAATAAGGAGCCAGAGGTAAAAGGCGACTTTGTAAAGTCAATTTCATGGCTTCCTCTTAATGAGTTTATGTTTTGAAAGGCTATTTTAAGTATTTTCATAATTACTGTAGCAGGTGTTTATCGTCATTTTGCACTTCTTCCAGCAGCTCGTCAAAAGCCGATAAAATCTCATTGCGGGTGGCCTCATCATAGTGGTGCGAGGTAATTAATTCTGTAAAAACCTCCTTGGGTTTTAAATCCTGCAATTGGGTATTTTGCTCATATAATACAGAAGCACCTTGCACTTTATGGGCGAAATCTGTACGGTGTTTTACAATTTCGAAGCCGGGTTTATCAAACTCAGTTACTAGCTGATCGAAACCGAGAATTTTATTGGCATCGTAATTTTCTTCTGTAAGGATTAACTCAATTAAGGTATCTAAATCACCTACCTTTTCTAATGCTTCCAATTTGGTAGCTAGTGTTTCCAGGTTCCCCGACACCTTTAAAAGTTGCCGGAAAGAGGGAATAGCAATGCTTTCAGGCTCATAATTGTTGCTTGTATCAACCAATAATACCCTTTTTTTATCAGCATACTCACTAAAAGAGAGGGGAATAGGGGAGCCGCTGTAAAAAGTAGGCACCAATGCTTTTACCTGCTGTGGTTTATGGATGTGCCCTAAGGCGATGTACTGAAAATAGTTACCAAATTGTGTGGCTTCAAATGCCGCTAAATTACCAATTTGTATGTCGCGCTCACTCTCTGAGGTGGACATGCCCGCAGCAAATAGGTGGCCCATGGCCAATGCAGGGATATTGGGATATTGCGTATTGCAGATTTCAGCCACGTGTTTAAAAGTATTTTCAATTCCTTTTTGCACGGCCTCTACTCTTTCCGCATACGTTTCACCTTCGGATGAGCTGCGCAGGTCTGCATCGCGTAGAAAAGGAACGGCTGCTATTACCATTTCCACCGCACCAGATTTATTATTTATGGGAATTAGCGTTTGAGAGAGGTCTTCCGGCAGGCCACCCACAACATGCATATCCAATTCCTTCAATATTGCTCCGGGCGCATTGAGCATAGCGGGTGAGTCATGGTTGCCTCCGGTGAGAATAATTTTGCAATCCAATTTTCGAAGTTGCATTAAAGCTTTGTAATATTGCTTTCTGGCCTCTGATGAGGGGTTAGCCAAATCGAATATGTCTCCGGAAACCAATAAAAGCTCCACAGAATGAGTGGAGATAGTTTTACAAAGCCACTGTATAAAAAGATCGAAATCCGGAGCCAGCTCATGTTTATGTAGCTTTTTACCAATATGCCAGTCGGCTGTGTGGAGTATTTTCATTGAAATAAATAAGTTTACTCAAACTTATAAAATTACAGAGACAATTCTGAGAGGTTTTTTAAATGATTAGTGCTTGCTAAACTACTTAGTCTCCCTTGTTCTGTGGCTCACAGAACACCACAGAAATTCAAAATACAAGCGTTAAAATTGGGTATGATTTCTTAATTTCAAATTAATAAACTAAAAATTCATATGGAACCACTTGAATATTATTACGAACCGATCAATAGAAATGCAATTGTTGTAAAACCTAAAGCTCCTTTTTTCAATTGGCATAATCAGGTTTACTCGGATGAGAAGCCTATGCTCGAATTAGATGAGAATAACATCTACTTGATACGAGAAATGGACAGCAACGAGGATGTCAGGAAGTGGATAAAGAAAAATTTCAAAGACATCTTTATTAATGAAGTGAATGATTGGTGTGCCGATAAGAGTTTATGGCCTAAGAAAATGACTTATAAAATGTTCAGTGATTGGTTTGATGTAGAAGTTCACTCGATGGTGTTGGATATGGAAGAGGAGCATGTAACAAAAGACTGAAACTTCCCTCTTTAGTGTTTGACTCTTCAAACCAGTATAATAAATAATATGCAACCGCAATATTGCTGTATTTCTGTTAATCGCTTCATGGAGTTTAGTTAATTGTTTACAGTAATAAATATGTATAAAATTTTATCTTTTCCATTTATTTTCCTTTGTTAAATATTTAAGGTTTTGTCAGTTTGGTTTAGAAGGAAATCAAATTAAAAGGGCATTTGCTCAATATATTCAAGCAGCCTATTTATGAAATAGCTTCAAAAAAATTAAAACCATCAATTAACTTAGAAGTTGATAATAAAAATGTTCTTTAAAAACTAGCTCTAGAAGAATAAAGAACGAAGTGAGGTAAATAAAGTGAGAAATTGGGAAAAAGTAAAGGAGAAAATTTATTCGGTACAGACAGAAGAGTAGTAATATTAGGTGTTGCAAGAATGGCCGATGCTCTAGGTAATTCATTTCTTATAGTAGTGCTTCCATTATACATTGCTAGTGAAAGTATTAGTGGCGAGTTATTTGGGCTTACCGAAAGTTTAATCACAGGCCTCATACTGGGGCTATTTGGATTAGTAACTAGTTTTTCTCAGCCCTTTGCAGGTCGGCTGTCAGATAAAATAGGAAAAAGAAAGTTATTCGTCTTGTTAGGATTGGCAATATTTACGGTTGCTAACTTTTCCTATTCCTTGGCTCATAGCTATACTTTAATTATGGTCATTCGCATTTTTCAAGGAATTGCAGCAGCTTTCACTATTACTGCCAGCTTGGCCTTGGTAAGTGAATTGAGTCAAAGTAAAACGCGGGGTAGTAATATGGGGATTTATAATTCCTTTAGATTAATTGGCTTCGGCCTTGGACCGCTTGCAAGTGGCATATTGGTGGAAAATGGCCCTTATACTATTCCTCTAGTGGGTCCGATTAACGGATTTGTTGCATCATTTTGCGTGGCCTCTGCAGCCGCATTGCTCAGCGCTGTACTTGTGGCATTTCTTGTTTCTGACCCTGAAAATACGCAACCCAGCAAAAGAAAAATGAAAATACGCCTCACCTCAAAAGAAGCTGGTAGACTTTTAGACCCTATTTTTGCACTGGGGCTTGCAACCTTGGTGATGAGCTTCGGCTTCTCTTTGCTCGCTCCCATAGAGACAATAACAAATGAAAGGCTATCGCAAGGGCCATTTATTTTTTCCATAGAATTCAGTGCGCTGATAGCCGCCTTGGCAATTGCCCAGCCTATTATTGGAAAAGCTAGCGATCGGTTTGGAAGGAGAAAGTTTATTGTAATAGGCTTAATCTGTTTGATTCCTATAGTTTTGTTAGAGGGTTTCGTCACTCAGCCCTGGCAAATGATTACTGCCCGTGCTTTGCAGGGAATAAGTGCAGCGATGGTTTTTGCTCCAGCTCTGGCATTGGCAGGCGATTTAGCTGAAACAGGTAATACAGGCTCTCAGCTTTCGGTGGTGACCATGGCTTTCGGATTAGGGATTTCATTGGGATCGTTTGTTTCCGGGTATGCCATTAGATTCGGATATGTTGTTCCTTTTGCAATAGGGGCCGCATTAGCAACTATTGGGGTCATAATTGTCACTACTCAAATTCCTAAAAATGTAGAGGCCTAGAGTAGACATGGGCAAAGAGTGCCAAGAAAAGTATTTTTGATCAACATGTGCCACTGAGCAAATAATATAATTCTTTTGAATCAATGCTTACATCACCTTTCAAAGTTGATAGTAAATTTTTTTTATTAGAAGTAAGATTGATCTTCTCTAAATAGACTCTTTTGACTTCAATTTTATCATGCTAGTCTAACAGGTTAAATAGAAATTCGAGTTTAGGATTAGATTTAAAAATAATATATCTTACTGAATTGTTGAATAAAAACTTAAAGTCAAAAATGCCGGTCCGAGTGCAGATTTGGCCAGAAATATAAAACATATGAAAAATCTTCTTTTAGTTTACATGCTTTTTAGCATTCTTTTAGGATATCACAACTTGTCGGCTCAATGTGATTTTGTAACTCCCCCCTCCGTTAAAAAGATTGATTATGCGACTAGAGAATTCACTTTTTCTAACGTTACTATTAATGGAAAAGAGACTACTTATTTAGCAGTAAATAAGGGCCAAAAAGTTAAAATGACCACCAATGTAGAATCCAGAAAGAATGGGGATTATTGCCCTGACTGCATTATTCAGGTCTATTGGGGAATTCGGGGACATGCATCAGAAGGCGCTAAAAGCTTTCACGGCTATCAGTTCAATAGGAAAAAATCCACACTAAAATTTGATGCGCCTCTGAAGGACGGGATTTATTATATAACGATGGGGGCAGTGCTGGATTACTCTATTAAAAACAACATATATAGGCCTAATTGCTCTGCTAATGATGCATTTGCGGTGCTAAAAGTGGGAACCCCTGATCCGGAGAAAAAAATTGAAATAGTAAAGGTGAAGAAGGGAAATAATGAGTTTTTGAAAGCCAGTTTAATAAAAGAAGGTTGTTTTGTTAATTTAGATAAAATTGAATGGTTTTTGGAAGGAGTGAAATTAGCTTATGATAATCAAAATGAAATACCGCTGAAAAAAGTAGGGAAATACGAGGTTGTATGGTCAAACTGCTTGGGAAGTGCTGCTCAGTCATTTCTACACTCAGAAGGCAACCAAAAAACTCTTATAAATCTTTCAGATACACAGTCGGGCAACGATGATTCAAATGCTCCTGATAATGGAGGAGAGAAGAAGAGAATCATGCTTTCAGTTCAACAGAAACCTGAGGCTCCGCAAAAAGAAAAAGAAACAGTAGTTATTAATGTAAACGCTAATCCTACAGAAGGCACATCTCCTCCTGATAGTAATGACATCGTTAATTTGATCGAAAACAGCGACAGGTTTATAATGAAAAATCTTATTTTCGACCTAGGTAAATATGATATAAAGCCAGAAGCAAAAAATGATTTGAATAAGTTGGCTCAAATTATGAAAGACAAACCGTCAATGAGAATTCTTTTAGAAGGCCATACGGATGTGCGTGGTGGCGCTAGAAAAAACAGAGAATTATCAGAGGATAGGGTGGAATCAACAAAAGAATACCTGGTGCAGCAAGGGGTTTCAAAAAATAATATTGAAACAATAGGCTGGGGCCATCAGAAACCGCTTGTGATCACAAAAGACATAGAAGAAGGGAAGGTAAACAGAAGGGTTGAAATTCAAATCTTATCGAGGTGAGTATTTATGTATTGAAAATTGGTTTCCTTAGATCTTAATCTCCCATAAAGAGGTAAAAAATTTCATAGTTATTACAGTACAAATAGAGATTTTCTCGTAAGGATTTGTATCTCAATTCTACAGCATGTAGCTAGGAAATTTAATTTTATAACAATGTCTGCGAAACTCAATCATCCTTCAAGTGTAGATTTATTATTCTTAGTTAGCTTATTTGTGTTTTCCATCTTGATTTACCAAACTTTTAAAAGCTCTAAGGAGGTTGTTAAAGGTATAGAACTGGAAGAGCAGACTTATAAAATTCTTTTGCAACTCGATGAACTATTATCACATATGCTGGATATTGACAAAAGCACTAAAGACTTTGTCCTATCCGGAAATCAGCAATACTTGGCACTAATCCAAAAAGATATCACTGCTGCAGGTTTTGCTCTCGACTCTCTTAGAAACTTAACTATCGATCATGAGCAAAATCTCAGATTAGACACCTTAAATGTATTAGTAGATAATAAAACCAAGGCAGTTCAAAAAATGATTGCTGTGCGTCAGTTTAATGAGGACACCAAGGAATCTGATTATGCTATACAAATTCAAGATAGTCAAATAATGGATTCTATAAGGGCTGTGTTGAGTAGATCGGCCAATAAAGCAGTGATTCTCCTTTCAAACCGTTCTGAGCAGACCGATACAAAGAGATATGAGAGAGGACTATATCTTATTATACTTGCTATATCCGCATTATTAATATTGACAACAGCTTATATTTTGATGAGGAATAACGTAAAGGCTTTGCTGCAAAATAAAAAGTTGAGAGAAGATTTAATAGATGAGCTTTCTTATCAGAACAGGCAGCTGGCAGATTTTGCGCACCTAACTTCTCACAATATTAGGGGCCCGGCTAATAATGTAGTTGCTTTAGTTTCTATGCTAAATGAAAATAGTCCTTTGAGCGAATACAAGTTGATCGTTAGTAAAGTAGAGAAGGTTTCTAGAAATTTAGTTGAAACACTTAATGAATTACTTGAAATTCTACATGTTAAAAATAATAAAGACCTCAAGAAAATAAGGCTTAAATTTCAAGATATCTGCAAAAAAGAAACTGAGAATTTAGAGGCTGAAATACTGAAGTCTTCTGCTAAAATAGCGTGCGATTTTAGCTCCGCTCCATCTGTAGTCTATCCGAAGGCTTACCTCGAAAGCATTTTTCATAATTTATTGAGCAATGCACTAAAATATCGATCACCTAATAGAATTCCTTATATCCAATTAAAGACTGAAGCCAAGAATGGTAAGATTTTTCTAACTGTAAGTGATAATGGTTTGGGTATCGATCTTTCTCGTTTTGGCGACAAGCTTTTCCAGTTGAGGAAAACTTTCCACGAGCACCCTGATGCCCGCGGTGTTGGATTGTTTATGACTAAAGCACAAGTCGAAGCACTTGGAGGAAAAATTCTTGTACAAAGCAAAGCAGGAGTAGGAACCACTTTTACT
>JBBSPJ010000170.1:0-9611 GCA_038258905.1 Cytophagales bacterium | reverse complement strand
GCTAAAGTTTTAACGCATTAAATATTTTAAACAGAGCAGTTATGAACAAAATACACAACTTATTTAGCCGCGTCATTATCATTATTAACGAAGTCATTATCCTTAAATATAAAGGATGACAATACCTCTTAAATATAATTTTAACAGGACGTCATCCCAAAAGGATGGCGTTTTTTATAGATAGAAAATTAAAATTGTTGAGTTGAGACATTCTTATTAGTTAAGGACCAATGCTATTAAGTTAAGTCCATTTTCCTTCTCTCTTCGGAGAAGGATAAAAGGTTGAGGTTTGGATAAAAGCTTAACTAAATAGCATTGGAAATAGGACACAAGGGTGAGGTTTTAATCCAATTAACTTGACAATTTTTATAAAAAATTTAATTCAAAAATATATGTACTACAAAGATAACACACTTGTATTTCTGAATGGCGAATGGCTGGCTGCCAAAGATGCCAATACCAGTCTGTACGGACAAACACTTCATTATGGAAATGGTGTTTTTGAAGGCATTCGTGCTTATAAAAACGACTTAGGTTTTAATATTTTTAAGGCTCATGAGCATTATGAAAGATTGCATTACTCTGCGCAGTTAATGCATATTGACCTTCCTTATACCGTAGAAGAACTGGTGAGCATCAGCTATGAATTATTGGACAAAAATAATCTGACAGATGCCTACATCAGACCTTTAGTGTATTTGGGTGCCAACATGGCTTTAGAGCCTGTAAATGAGGTAAATTTATTTATTTGCGCCTGGAAATGGGAAAAATATCTGGGAAATAAGGCTGTGAGAGCCAAAATCTCATCTTATCAAAGAATTCATCCGGCTTCGCAACATGTGGAAGCTAAAGTGGTAGGTCATTATACCAACTCTATTTTAGCTACTACAGAAGCCAAGAAAAATGGCTACGATGAAGCTATTTTATTAGATCATTCCGGCTATGTGTCGGAAGGTTCAGGTGCCAATATTTTCATTGAGAAAAACGGAGAGCTTTTCACTCCTTCCAGAGGAAATATTTTACCCGGTATTACCAGAAGAACGGTGATTGATCTGGCGAAAGAATTAGGAATTAAACTGACGGAAAAGCCTATTTCTAAATCGCAATTGTTGGATGCAGACACAGCATTTTTCACAGGAACAGCAGCAGAAATTGCTCCAATTGCCGGTGTTGATAAAGTAACCTTTCCTATGAAATGGGAAGATTCACATGGTTTTAACCTGTATCAAATGTATCGACAAAAAGTATTGTATAACGATTTACAAAATCAAACTATCATCTAAGAAATGGCTGAAACATTCAATAAATATAGTAAAGTAGTAACACAAGACCCTTCTCAACCGGCAGCACAGGCCATGTTACATGCCATTGGCCTTACGGATGAAGATCTTAAAAAACCTCAGATCGGTATAGCAAGCACTGGTTTTGAAGGAAACCCCTGCAATATGCACCTCAATGATTTGGCTGTTGACGTAAAAAAGGGGATTACCGCAGTAGACTGGATCGGTTTGATATTTAACACTATTGGTGTGAGTGATGGTATCTCTATGGGTACTCCCGGGATGCGCTACAGCTTGCCTTCACGAGATATTATAGCAGATTCCATGGAAACTGTAGTAAATGCACAAGCTTATGATGGACTCATTGCTGTAACCGGTTGCGATAAAAACATGCCCGGTGCTTTAATTGCCATGGGCAGATTAGACAGACCTTCGATTATTATTTACGGTGGCACCATAGCCCCTGGCTGCTTTAAAGGTGAAGCGCTAGATGTGGTTTCAGCTTTTGAAGCGTTGGGTAAAAAGCAAGCCAATACTATTTCTGAGGAAGATTTTAAAGGTGTGGTAGCCAATGCCTGCCCTGGTCCGGGTGCTTGTGGCGGAATGTACACAGCCAATACTATGGCTTCAGCTATCGAGGCGCTTGGCCTTTGCTTGCCTTATGGCTCTTCCAATCCGGCTCAGAGTCAGGATAAGAAAACAGAATGTGCTGCAGCCGGCAAAGCAATTAAAAATCTGATTGAAAAAGATTTAACTCCTCGTAAAATTGTAACGAGAGCCTCTTTTGAAAATGCCATTGCTTTAGTAACCGTTTTAGGCGGATCTACCAATGCAGTACTGCACTTATTAGCAGTAGCTCATTCGTTCGGAATTCCCCTCACGTTGGAAGATTTTGCTGAAATCAGTGCTAAAACACCATATCTAGCCGACTTGAAGCCAAGTGGTAAGTATTTAATGGAAGACTTACATAAAGCAGGTGGGATCCCGGGTGTGATGAAAATCATGCTAAAAGAAGGCCTCCTAAACGGTGATTGTATGACCGTGACTGGTAAAACATTAGCTGAAAATTTAGCGGAATTACCAGAATTGAAAGAGAGCCAAAAAATCATTCATGAAGTAAAAAACCCTATAAAAAGCTCAGGTCACCTTAGAATATTGAAAGGCAACTTAGCTCCTGAAGGTGCGGTAGCTAAAATTACCGGTAAAGAAGGGGAAGTTTTTGAAGGACCAGCCAGAGTGTATGACGGAGAATTTGCAGCTAATGACGGCATAGCAAACGGTGAAATCAAATCCGGAGATGTGGTGGTGATCCGCTATGAAGGTCCTAAAGGCGGACCGGGCATGCCGGAAATGCTCAAACCTACGTCCGCCATTATGGGGAAAGGGCTGGGTAAAGAAGTGGCATTGATCACTGACGGCCGATTTTCCGGTGGTACACACGGGTTTGTGGTAGGGCATATATCACCGGAAGCATTTATTGGTGGCCCATTGGCTTTGGTAGAAAATGGAGATATCATCCTTATTGACGCCATAGAAAACTCTATTGTTTTAAAAGTAGCTCCTAAAATTTTAGAAGAAAGAAGAAAAAATTTACCTGAAAGACCTACTAAAAAACATACAGGAACTTTATATAAATACGCAAAACTTGTTTCATCCGCATCATTGGGATGTTTAACTGACCAATAAAATGGAATCAACAGATATAAAACAAACTAAAACAATCAAAACAACTATTACTGGAGCAGAAGCACTAGTAAGGTGTTTGATTGAAGAAAATGTAGATACCATCTTCGGTTACCCCGGAGGAGCCATCATGCCTGTTTATGATGCCCTCTATAATTATCAGGAAGAGGTAAATCACATTATGACACGCCACGAGCAAGGAGCCAGCCATGCCGCTCAAGGTTATGCACGCGTGTCTGGAAAAGTGGGTGTCTGTTTAGCTACCTCTGGCCCTGGCGCCACCAATTTAATTACAGGTCTGGCAGATGCTCAGCTCGACTCTACTCCCATTGTGTGTATTACTGGTCAGGTATCCAGCAAAATGATTGGCACCGATGCTTTTCAGGAAACTGATATAGTAAGTATTTCTATGCCTGTTACAAAGTGGAATATTCAAGTAACCAAGGCAAAAGACATCCCTAATGCTATTGCAAAAGCCTTTTATATTGCTCGAAGTGGGAAACCGGGTCCTGTACTGGTAGATATTACCAAAGATGCGCAATTCGAAATGTTTGAATTCAAATACGAAACCTGTCAGAGCATCCGAAGCTATGTTCCCAATCCTAAAATTGATCCAACAGCTATTCAGTTAGCAGCGAGGGTAATTGATTCTGCCAAAAAACCCTTGATACTTTTTGGTCATGGAATTTTATTAGCTGATGCCAGGAAGGAATTTAAAGCATTTGTGGAAAAATCGGGCATTCCAGCTGCATGGACCATCATGGGTTTATCCGCTTTAGATACTGACCACCCATTAAATATAGGAATGCTGGGCATGCATGGCAATTATGCACCCAACATAATGACTAATGAGTGTGATGTTTTGGTGGCAATAGGCATGCGTTTTGATGATAGAGTAACTGGCGATGTAACACGCTACGCAAAGCAAGCCAAGGTAATTCATTTAGAGATTGACCCTGCTGAAATTAATAAAAATGTAACGACAGATGTGGCCGTGTTGGGTAACTGCAAAGAATCTTTAAGCCAACTTACTGAAAGCATTACGGAAAAAACTTATCCGGATTGGACGCAAAAAGCCAGCGAACTGACTGATAAGGAAGTAGAAATGGTCATAAAAGATGAGCTTTTCCCACCAGAAGAGGACAAGATAACCATGGGAGAGGTTATTCGCTGGATTTCTGATATATCCAGGGGTACCGCGGTAATTGTAACTGATGTGGGTCAGCATCAAATGGTGACACAACGCTATTATAATTACAAAGAATGGAAAAGTAATGTGACCTCTGGTGGTTTAGGAACCATGGGTTTTGCCCTACCTGCAGCTATAGGAGCTAAATTTGGAGCACCTCACAGACAAGTAATTGCGGTAATTGGTGATGGCGGTTTTCAAATGACCATTCAGGAGCTAGGCACCATCTTTCAGACCAAAATTGATGTGAAAATTCTGATTTTAAATAACGAGTTTTTGGGTATGGTAAGGCAGTGGCAGGATATGTTTTTTGAAAAAAGATATTCTTCAGTTGATATGGTAAATCCTGACTTTCAAATAATTGCGAAAGGATATGGTATTACGGCCGAAAAGGTGACAGAAAGAGCGGATCTGGAAAAAGCTATCCATCGATTTTTATCTCATGATGGCAGTTTCTTATTGGAAGTTTTAGTAGGGAAAGAAAATAATGTTTTCCCGATGATTCCAACGGGAGCAAGTGTATCGGAAATACGATTAAGTTAAATAGACCCTATAACGCAAATCAATGAGAATCATTTGTTTCTACTTGAAAATCACCCGCCCCGATAAATATCGGGGCTAATTTTAGAATCCATATATAAAAGCACATGAAGGAGCAATTTACAATATCTATATATACTGAAAATCTAATTGGTTTACTCCATAGGGTAACCACAATTTTCACGAGAAGACATATTAATATTCAGAGTATTACTGCCTCAGAAAGTGAGGTAAGTGGCATTCATCGCTACACGGTGGTGATAAAAGAAGAGGAAGATAAGGTCAAGAATATCGTGAAGCAAATAGAAAAGCAAATTGATGTGTTCAGGGCTTTTTATCATAGGAACGAGGATATTGTTTATCAGGAAATGGCCTTATACAAGATGCCTACCAATAAGCTTTCTCAAACTAGAGAAGTAGAGCAAATTGTGAGAAAACACCATGCCCGATTACTAGCAGTAGAGCCTGAGTTTACCATCATCGAAAAAACAGGCTTTAAAGAGGAAACACAGGAGCTATTTGAACAGCTGAAGCCTCACGGAATCTTGGAATTTGTCCGTTCGGGTAGGATTTCAATTTCTAAGCGAATGAAAGAATTTCAGGATTACTTTACGGAAGTAGAAAAAGCTTCAAAATTATAATATCCTACTAATTTAAAAATTTCAAAAATAAAACAATCACTTTTTATATAATCTAAAGAACAATGGCAAAACTAAAATTTGGAACAGTAGAAGAAAACGTAGTGACCAGAGCGGAATTTCCACTCAAAAAAGCACAAGAGGTATTAAAAAATGAAACTATAGCTGTTTTAGGCTACGGAGTGCAAGGGCCAGGCCAGGCGCTCAACCTAAAAGATAATGGGATTGACGTAATCGTAGGCCAAAGATCTGGCTCCAAAAGCTGGGACAAAGCTGTTGAAGACGGATGGGTTCCTGGAGAAACACTTTTTGAGTTGGAAGAAGCAGCTAAAAGAGGCACTATTTTACAATACCTTTTATCAGATGCGGGGCAAATTGCACAATGGGAGATGGTGAAAAGAAATCTTACCCCCGGCAAAGCTTTGTACTTCTCTCATGGTTTCGGAATTACATATGCTGACCAGACAGGAATAATTCCACCAAAAGATGTGGATGTTATTTTAGTAGCCCCTAAGGGATCAGGCACAAGTTTACGTAGACTTTTTGTTGCCGGAAGAGGATTGAATTCCAGCTTTGCCATCCATCAGGATGCTACAGGCAATGCACACGACAGATGTGTGGCTTTAGGAATTGGCGTAGGATCAGGTTATTTATTTGAAACTAACTTCCAAAAAGAAGTTTATAGCGATTTAACAGGTGAAAGAGGCAGTTTAATGGGTGCTATTCAAGGCTTATTTGCGGCTCAGTACGACCTTTTAAGATCAAAAGGACACTCTCCTTCTGAAGCTTTTAACGAAACAGTAGAAGAAGCAACTCAATCACTTTATCCTTTAGTGGCCGAAAATGGTATGGACTGGATGTATGCAAACTGCTCAACTACTGCTCAACGTGGCGCACTAGACTGGTGGAAAAAATTCAGAGATGCAGTGAAGCCCGTTTTTGAAGAACTATACGAAAGTGTGGAGACAGGGAACGAAGCAAAGCTGACCATTACGGCTAATGAGAAGGAAAATTACAGAGTAGAATTAGAGAAAGAACTAAAAGAGTTGAAAGATTCTGAAATGTGGCAAGCCGGTGCAGCTGTAAGAAAGTTGCGTCCAGAAAATGCTTGATCAGTCATCAATTGAATATAAAAGGTAAGGTAGCTCCCGAATGGGAAAGCTATTTTACCTTATTTGTTAAAAATTGATTTTTAATTTAAGGTATTAAATCATAAAATGTTAGGAACTTCCACCACATACTACCCTCAAATAGAAGAGGTTAAAAAAGCAGCTGAAAAATTAAAAGGTGTTGCTTTATACACTCCTCTACTTCCTAATTTGGCACTTTCTAAAGAGTTCAATGCAAATATTCTATTCAAAAGAGAAGACCTGCAAACGGTACGTTCTTACAAAATTAGAGGAGCCTACAATAAAATCAGTTCCATGTCTCAAGCTGATTTGGATAAAGGAATAGTATGTGCAAGTGCAGGAAATCATGCACAAGGTGTGGCATTATCTTGTCAGCTTTTGAAAGTACATGGTACTATTTTTATGCCTTCACCAACTCCCAAGCAAAAAGTGGAGCAGGTGAAAATGTTTGGGGAAGGATATGTTAAGATTGAATTGACTGGAGATACTTTTGATGATGCCTATGCAGCAGCCATGGAACATCAGGAACAAGCAGGTTCCTATTTCATCCATCCTTTTAATGACGAAAAAGTGATTGAAGGACAAGCTACTGTTGGTTTGGAAATTATTGAACAAACAGAAAAACCGATTGATTATTTATTTTTACCAGTTGGTGGTGGGGGTCTTTCATCCGGTGTAAGTACTATCTTCAAGGCTTTCTCCCCGAACACCAAAATTATAGGGGTAGAACCAGCGGGCGCTCCTGCCATGCTCACTTCCTTGAAAAATGGGTTTAATACAGAGCTAGAGAAAATTGAGAAATTCGTGGATGGTGCTGCTGTTAAGAAGGTGGGAGATCTCAATTTTGAAATCTGTCGGAAAAACCTGACTCAGGTGGTGACGGTGGATGAAGGCAAAGTTTGCGAGATTATTCTTCAACTCTATAATAAAGATGCCATTGTGGTGGAACCAGCCGGAGCACTTTCTATTGCAGTGTTGGAGCAGTTTAAGGCTGAAATAGCTGGTAAAAATGTGGTTTGCGTAGTAAGTGGCAGTAATAATGACATCACCCGCACAGAAGAAATTAAGGAAAGAGCATTATTGTATCGAGGTTTGAAGCATTATTTCATCGTGAAATTCCCGCAGAGAGCTGGTGCCCTAAAGCAGTTTGTAGGACATATCTTAGGACCTGATGATGACATTACACATTTTGAGTATACCAAGAAAAATTCCAGAGAAACAGGAGCAGCCGTAGTGGGTATTGAATTAAAAAATGCAGATGATTTTGAGGAATTGGTAAAGAGAATGAAAGATTCCGGCTTTTATGGTGACTATCTGAACGACAAAGAGTACTTAATGAATCTGCTAGTTTAAAATCCGTGCACTTAGGAATGTTTGCCATTCTTGATCTCGCCCATTTTGGGCTTATTCCAAGCCTGTTCTTAGACCTAGGGCTTTGCCGTAGGTTAAGGATTTCGACCCTTTGGGCCTAGTTCTTTCTTAAGTCAATATCTAATTAATTTTGGTGTCTAACCTATAATCCATATCCTATATAGAGTTTATTATGGGCGAGTAATGAGGTAATTGCAATTTTTAACCAGCCCAAAATGGGCGTAATCAATAGCAGGGTGCGCAAAGCGCCCTGTCTAGTTATTTACAGTCTAAACAACCTCTGAAGGAGAGAAATCAGGGGTTTCGAGAGAATTTTTGCTGATTTTGGAAGCATTATTGTTCTGAAAGAAAGAAAAATATTGACATCATCCATATAATGCCAACCATGCGGGTTCTGACTTTTTACCTAAGCAAAAATCTTCTTCCCTGACCAAAAGTATGCAATAAATAGACCTGCAATAATATGCCAAATACCCCACCAGCCGGCTACTATAGCCATTCCGCCCAAGCCATCAAAGAAATTGAATATTAGTACCAGGCCTAAGCCTGAATTTTGGATTCCTGTTTCTATAGAAATAGATTTTCTATCATTATGCTCCAATCCGGTTACTTTAGCCATCCAATAACCCGCCAAAAAAGCTAAGCCGTTATGAAAAAGCACTATTACAAATATGATATGGATATATTCTATAAAATAATTAGCGTTTTTCATAAAAGCCACAATCACAAAAATTGTGAATATGATGATTGAAATAATGCTGATCGGTTTTTTGATTTTAAGTGTGACCTTTGGGAAATAATGACCTACTAAAAGTCCTATTGCTACAGGCACTACAATTAAATTGATGATAGTAAAAAACATATCCCAAACATTAATGGAAATGCTACTACTTAAGCCATTTGCATCGGATAAAAAAGAAGACCAAAAAGCAAAGCTTAAGGGCGTCATAAAAATGGCAGCAGAGGTGGTTAAGGCGGTTAGGCTAACAGAAAGAGCTGTATTAGCTCCAGCTAATTTACTAATGAAGTTACTAATATTTCCACCCGGACATACAGCTACAAGTATCATTCCCAATGCTATGCTGGGTTGCGGATCGAAAACATAGATCAGAAGCAATGTGATTAATGGCAAGATTACCCATTGGGAAACCAAACCAACAGCAGAGGATTTTGGGTTGAGAAGCACTCGCTTAAAATCATCTATTTTAAGATCTAAAGCCACCCCAAACATGATAAAAGCCAATAGAAAATTTAACAAAAATAAACCTTCCGCATTGAAATTAAGCGCTACTTCATCCACATTCATAGTGGCAATATAATTAGGGCTTGCTTAAAAACTGATAAAATTATAAAAATCTGCTTATTTTTTTTTTAAAACAATGAGTATTTCGTAATAGTTTTTCGACATGTTTAAGCTTTTTTTAATTTAAAACTTCATAACCTTTGCATTAAAAAATCGAATTTCGATTTTTTAATGCGTTAGCCTCATGCACCCCAACCCTGCCTGCCGCAGGCAGGTACTTCCTGGGCTTCAGTTCGCAGCCCCGATAGCCATCGGGGCATCTTCACTTTGCCCAGTTGCCAGCCAAAGGCTGGTCAGCCTTTGGCTGATATTCTGTCCCGGTGAAAACGGGATGAAGCACCTGAGCCTTTTTAAGAATACCCTAATTAATAATTTTCGAGAGATAGAATAATTATAGTGGCTTTAATGTGCTATGTGCTAAATTTGAGAAATTATGCCTGAATTTAAAGACTACACGCTTCAACAACTCGCATTGAG
>JBBSPJ010000169.1:0-9631 GCA_038258905.1 Cytophagales bacterium | reverse complement strand
TGACAATTCAGCTCCTTATGAGGAAAAGCTTTTTGAGATGAATAAAAAGACACATATTTTTAATGCTTGTGGAAAATTCAATTTAAATCAATCTGCTTCTTTAGTGAAAAATGCTACTTATGTTTTTAGCCACGATACCGGTTTAATGCATATTGCAGCTGCTTTTAAGAAAAATATTTTCTGTATTTGGGGAAATACTATTCCCATGTTTGGCATGTACCCTTACAGAACTAAGTTTACTGTATTGGAAAATAATAAAGTAGACTGCAGACCTTGTTCCAAAATAGGCTATCAAAAATGCCCTAAAGGCCATTTTAACTGTATGAATAAGATTGTATTTGATTTCTGGCTACCTTAACTATTTCTTTTTAAAGAAAATTCAAGAGGCAACTAAAAAATAATTATTACGATTAAAGAGTTTGTAATAAAGAGTAAGGTAATTTAGTTTGTTATCTAATAAATACTTATCAGTAATACATTTGATCCTAAAGAATTATACCATATGAGATTTAAAACTTTACTGATTGTAGCCCTATTAGGAATCTCAATTTTTCAATCCCGTACGTTAAATGCTCAAAATTTTGTTAAAAGATATTTTAACAATTTGCTTTATGATACTTCTGATGTTTCTAAACCGCAGCTTTTAATTTACCCTACTTTAGCCTATGCACCCGAAACAAGTTGGGAAATAGGTTTTAGTTCTTTGTATGTTTATTTCGCCAAACGCGATACTGCCAATAGGTTAAGCGAGATCAATGGTTTTACATTTTTTACTTTAGAAAATCAATACGGATTATGGTTTGACCATGCCATTTATTCCGATCAGGATAAATGGTTTTTCCTGGGAAGATTACGCTTTCAAAGTTTTCCACTCTTTTATCACGGAATTGGAGTGGATACACCTGAAAATTATACGGCCAAAGTTGATGCCAATCAGATCATTATTAAAGAACGTGTTTTAAGAAAATTGAGAAAAAATTTATTTCTTGGATTAGAATTAGATTATCAGCGTTTAGCCTCGGTTGATTTCGTATTAGCGGAGCCGGGAAACCAGCAATTTGAATTACCCAGAGGTTATGAAGGCTCGAATAATTTAGGCTTCGGATTAGGATTGGTTCAAGATAATAGACATAATGTTTTAAATGTAAGGGAAGGTTTCTTTTCAGAATTAGCTTTTTTACATTACAATCCGACATGGGGTAGTGATTTCAAATTCACCTCATTTTTGTCTGATAGCCGTATTTATAGACCAATGGGTAAAAATAATGTGCTGGCTGCACAGGTTTTAGGTCAGTTTAACTTTGGAGATGTTCCGTTTAATCAGTTGGCTCTAATGGGAGGTGAGAGTATGATGAGGGGATATTATTTAGGCAGATATAGAGATAATAATCAAATAGCAGCTCAGGTTGAATATCGATTTTTACCCATCCCTTTTAATTTTACAGATAGAATTGGAGCAGCGGTATTTGCTGGGGCCGGATCAGTTTTTGATCGGGTGAATAATCTAGACTTTTCCAAATTTGTAGTTTCAGGCGGAGGAGGTTTACGCTTTCTATTATTTCCTAAAAAAGATATATGGACCCGTTTAGATGTGGCTTTCACCTCCGAAGGAACAGGCTTTTATTTGTTTATAGGGGAGTCCTTTTAATTGACCAATTTATAGCCCACCATTATAATTTTTACTAATTTGAGACTATAAAATTAATAATTGTAAATGAAGGTCAGAGTTAACTCTAAAAGTGTTTTAATTGTTAGATTGATATTCGCCTTACTAATTGCGTTATGTATAATTTTATATACATATCAGTTAACCGATTATGCAATTTTTATTATTTTCTTAATTCTGATAAGTGGTTTTTTTACATTATATTCAGCAGTTCTATCTAAAGAAAAACTTAAGATAAGAAAGTATTACTTCTGGGCATTGATTTCTTTTGCAAGAAATATATCTTTTCAAGATATTAAATCTTTAAGTGAAATCAATTACGAAGTTGAAACTCACCAAGAAAGTTGGATTTTTACCGAAAATCTATTAAGCTTATTCACTATTGAACTTCTAAAACCTAAAGTAAAATTTACTACTGTTCTTATTACATACACAGATAATAACAAAGAAAATAAAATTGAATTAAGAATGTCTAGGGAAAATTTAAAAAAAATCGATGAATACATGAAGGTATATTCCCCTTATAAAATTTTTAAATACAGCAGGTTTAAAATAGGAGGGCAATTTAACTAAAGAGCATCCAAAGCCAAGGCCATAAACCCAATTAGTAGACATAGGGGCGAGAAATACCTCGAATCATTTTTGGCGAAAGAGGTATTTTTAATTTTTTTGAAAAAGCCTACATATTTAAAATCTCCTACAGCGCGAATTAGAAATACGATCGCTATAAATAGCATGGCAAAATTTTCTACTAGATATGGAAGATCTATTGGAATCCAACCTGCTTCCCATGCTACTAAGGCACCCAAAACTGCTAAGCCAATTGCCACTACTATACTGGCAATTGCTCCAGGCTTAATAGCTTTTTTTTGGTTGTTTTGAGTGGGAATTACTGCCGATGAACCCCATTTACCTCCAAAAGCCCAATAGAAATGGATGAGTGAAAGGAATAAGAAGATTAGAATGAGCATTGAGCTGATCAGTAGTTTCATTTATTTAGAGCTATTTTTTTAAATGCATAATCAATTTATTGCTTTACCTTTTCAACCCATTGGCTCATCCAGCATATAATAATCTATAAATTCTCTCACACAACCTCTGCCACCTTTGCTTTGCAATACTAAATCTACCCTTTCTTTCACTTTTAATACTGCATCAGCCGGACAAACAGAAAAACCTACTACATCCATAATGGATAAATCGTTGATGTCGTCACCAATAATAGCTACTTCAGAAAGGCCAATCGACAATTCTTTGCACCATATATTCAGAATGTCTATTTTAGGATCTCTGCCCACATAAACATGTTGAATTTTCAATAATTCGGCTCTTGCTTTCACCATTTCCAGTTTAAATCCTGAAGAAATAATTCCAGCCTTCACGCCAATTTTATCAAGCGCCATAATGGCCATCCCATCTTTGGAATTGTATTTTTTAAACTGGTCGCCATTTTCTGTAAAGAACATTCCGGCATCAGTCATCACCCCATCAACATCTAAAATCAATAATTTTATAGGCTTAATTTTAGACTTATCTGCAAATAGGGGTCTTGTGAGCATATTGGTGAAATCGAGTTCATTTTCTGCACAAAAGAGTTTTAAATTGCCCATACTGAGTTCATCTATATGGGCAATTTTGTATAAGTTGAGGAAATCTTGCAAGGATTTATTTTCTCTTGCCAGAAATGCATCAAGGTTATTTTTTAGATAATTCATTAAACAATAGTATATCCAACACTTGCAGCTACCGGTTCAATAGCAGCTTTTAAATCTCTTAATGCTTGATGCGTCAGTTGTTGTTCTGCATCAGATTTGGCTACTGAAGGATCAGGATGCGCTTCAACCAGTAAACCATCAACCCCCATGGCTACACAGGCTTTTGTCAAACGCTCAATACCATATCTGTAACCCAATGCATGGCTTGGGTCAAGCACTATTGGTAGATTAGTAAATTCTTGAAGATACGCTACCCCGCATAAATCTAAAGTAAAGCGCGTTTTAGTTTCGAAAGTACGAATTCCTCTCTCACAAAGCACTACTTGATCGTTACCGCCTGAAAGCAAAAATTCGGCAGCCTGAACAAATTCCTGTAAAGTTGAGCCAAAGCCTCTTTTCAGTAAAACTGGCTTATTGGCCTTAGCACATGCCTTTAGAATTCCCTGATCATACATCGCTTTGGCACCAATCTGAATTACATCAGTATGCTCAATTACCTCATTTACATGAGTTGCATCTCTGATTTCAGTAATTACCATTAAGCCATGTTGCTCACGCATTTTGGCTAATAGTTTTAATCCTTCTAAGCCTAAGCCCTGAAAGCTGTAAGGACTTGTACGTGGTTTATAACAACCACCTCTCAAAGTGGTAAGGTTTAAAGACTTTAATAAAGCAGCACTTTCTTGAATTTGCTCTTCGGACTCTACAGAACATGGTCCGCTTATCAATAAGGTGTTTTTAGTATTACCACCAATAGTAACATTGCCAATTTTAACCTCTCGGGTTTCCTTTTTGTACTCTCTGGATGCCAATTGCATATCATTGGCAAAAACCCAATGGTCTTCCACTTTTCCGGCTAGTTCAGCTGGCACTTCTTTTAGGGAAGAGGAGGTGATGAGCACTTCTTTACCTTCAGAATGAATGTGAAATGCTTTTATTTTTTCAGCATATTTCGAGGCATCTTCTGCACTAATGCCTTTATTTAAATGAATAATCATATTTCTCCTTTTATTAAGTTCACAAAAGTAACAATTCCTACGGCATTTCCCTTATCATTCAATACGGGAAGATAAGTGACAGGGAAAGAATGCTCTCTCACTAAATTGAGCATTTTATCTACATTATCGGTGTCTAAAATAGTAATAGGTGAGCGGTTGATCATGTCTTGGCTGTCCATTCCATGAATATCTTGTAGGTTATTTAACAATGTTTTACGCAACTCAGCATTAGAAATAATGCCCTGAAACTGGTGATTATCTTCCGCTATTAGAAAGCCTAATTTACCCTCGGTTATACCTGAAAGTACACTCTCAAGATCAAGATCTTTCAAATCAATGATAGGACATTCCTCACGAGGAATCATAAAATCCTTAATTTTAAAGGTAGATTCAATTTCTCTTTTGGTTAAATCCATAAGTGCCTGACCCACACTGGCTCCTTTAAACAAGAAACTTCCTGAAACGGAGGTATGCACACCCATATTTCTAAGGATAAAGGATACTTCTCCGTTCACTCCGCCATCTACATGCACATTCTTGCGAGGATATTTCTTCTTGAAATTTCTAATTTTCCTAAAGTTTATCGGATCAAATACACCTCCGCTTTGGCCCGGAACAGTAGCCATTAACAGAATGAAATCGAAATCAGAAAATTCATCGAAAACATTCATATCGGTTGGGGTAACAATGGCCAAGCCTTTTTTACCACTAATATCCGATGGCATTTTGAAGTCTTTGGGCAATTGCTCATACTGAAAGGTGACATATTCCACCGGTTGTTCTTTCAATAAGTCGAAGTATTTTTCAGGTGTTTCGGTAATAATATGTAAATCTATAGGCATTTTACACCAGGTCCTGATGTCAGCAATATCCTTGAAAACCGATAGGTCATCGTTGCAGTCAACATGGAGTAAATCCACCTGATGTGCTTCTAAATCTTGGATAGTTTCTTTTAAGGGCCTTTTTTTATCTGAATAGATAGATCCTGATATTTTCATAAATAGCTAATCTGTATGAATGGAAGCTAAACTTACTTATGCTGAAGTAAGGGCTTCTTATTTTTAAATTTTGTAATATTTTTAAGAATTCAACGGTAAAATTAGTCTTTAATATACTAATTTCTGATAAAAATTTGGGGTTCTTTCATCTGAGTAGTAAAAAAGATATTTAAAAAAGGAAATAGAAATTTTATTATAATCTAGTCCTTTCTATTTCTAAACGCTAAATTTTGTTGACCGTCTAGAAAAAATATTATGCTATTAATAATTGTCATTATGTAAATTATAATTTACATTTGCATAACCATAATTTACAATAAATAGAAAGATGAAGTTTCAATTTTTACCTCACTATTTTAAATACATTGGATTAGTTTTGTATATCGCTTATTTGGGAACCAGTGTAATAGATGATTTTATTGCAGGTTTTAATATGGAGCCATATAACCCGGATGGTATGTCTTTTGGTTTGGAGGAATACCTCAATAAAAAACTCTTTGATTTCATAGGGTTTGCAGGAATTTTAATATATGCACTAGCTAAAGATAAGGTTTTTGATGAATATATGATCAAATTACGGTTAGAGAGTATGTATCTTGTGTTTTTCGGAACGATGATTTTTATCTTAATCAGGATTTTAATTTCCTCTGACTGGCAGATGAGTGCGAGTTATTTATTTGAAGCTCAAATTATTTCATTTCTATTGCTAAATAAGGTAAGAAAGTATTTCCTAATTGACTCTGAATGAGAAACCTGATTAAAGTTGAGAGGGCTAGGTATAATTTAACACAAACCGACTTAGCAACAAATGTGGGAGTTACCCGGCAGACTATTTATGCAATAGAGCAAGGGAAATTTATGCCCTCCATATTGCTTGCTTTCAAAATTGCTTCTGTTTTGCAAATTGAAATTTCTGAACTTTTTATTATGGAGGACATAGATTTTAATAAATTATAAATTATGGAATCAATTACTCACCCTTTTAAACTTATTAAAGTCGGGTTTCCTTTTTTCTAAGAATGCATTCCTGCCTTCTTTGGCTTCTTCTGTCATGTAGGCTAGCCTGGTGGCTTCCCCTGCAAATACCTGTTGGCCCACCATGCCATCGTCTGTAGCATTAAAAGCAAATTTTAACATGCGGATGGATAGGGGAGACTTTTCTAATATTTCTTCTGCCCACTGATAGGCAGTATCTTCTAACTCAGCATGTGGAACCACGGCATTCACCATGCCCATGTCAAAAGCTTCCTGTGCAGAATAATTTCTACCTAAAAAGAAAATCTCACGCGCTCTTTTCTGGCCTACCATTTTTGCTAAATAAGCTGAACCATATCCTCCATCAAAACTTGTTACATCGGCATCTGTTTGTTTGAAAATAGCATGTTCCTTACTGGCTAATGTCATATCGCAAACCACATGCAAGCTATGGCCACCGCCTACAGCCCAGCCGGGAACAACGGCTATCACCACCTTAGGCATAAACCGAATTAATCTTTGTACTTCCAGGATATTCAGTCTGGCCACTCCATCATCTCCTACATAACCTTGGTCTCCTCTTGCTTTTTGGTCGCCACCACTACAAAAGGCATAGACTCCATCCTTTGGGGAAGGGCCTTCGGCAGATAATAGTACCACTCCAATTTCATCATCTTCTCTTGCATGCAATAAAGCATCAAATAATTCTGAAGTAGTTTTAGGTCGGAAAGCATTACGCACTTCCGGTCTGTTAAATGCTATTCTGGCTACATGCCCAGCTCTTTTGTAGGTGATATCGGTATATTCTTTTACGGTAGTCCACTTAATATCGCTCATTGTTGTATATGTTTTTTAAAATCTTCGAAAATCTGTTGGTTAATTTTACTATCTGAATTAATCTCCAATATGGCAGCTTCAGTAGTGGTGAAAAAAGTATCTATATAGGTATCTAATTGATTATAATTATTCACTTCAAAATGTTGAATATTAAATTCTTTACTTAGACTTTTTGCATTTAATTTTTGCTCTGTCTCAAAATACTCTTCCAACTCGGCCTGCTCTCGTGGTCCGGGAATCATTCGGAAAATAGAACCTCCATGGTTATTAAGCAATATGATCTTCAGATTGGGATAAGGATATTTATGCCAAAAAGCATTACGATCATAGAAAAAGGCTACATCCCCTGTAATTAAAACATGTTCCTTTTCATTGGAACTCAAAGCATGGCCCATTGCGGTGCTATTTGACCCATCTATTCCACTCGTACCTCTATTGGCCCATACATTTATGCCAGTTAAATCTTTTAAACCAATAAAATTAGCGTATCGCACACTCAAACTATTAGCTAAATGCAAATGCGTGTTTTTTGGAAGGCTATTGATTAAGAATTGTAAAGCCGAAAACTCATTAAATTGCTTTTGCCCTGTTAAATATTTATAGCTCTTTTGCTGAATTCTTTTGTTTCTTTCTTTCCACTGGGTTAATAAATCTTCTGATTTAGTTTCAGCTTTTGAAAGAGTATCTAAAAATAACTCAGGATTACAATCAATTTCTTTGTGCAGTATTTGAAAAGGGTCAGACACGAATTGTTGATATTCTTTCACATGCCATTGCTGACTTACATGATTTCGTAAAAACATTTTTAAATTTTTAGAAATAATGCTCTTACCAAAACTGATAATTAATTCAGGTACTTCGGAATCATTAACCACTTTAAGCATTGGCATGCAAACACTATCGGGCAAGTGAATGGCATTTTTAAGCTCATATCCATTAGAAATAATATCAGCAAAAACAGCGATATTTAATTGCTGAGAAATTGTGTCTATTTTTTTTAGAAAATCAGAAGTATATTCCTGCTGCCCTAATACAAAAGCGATTTTGGAAATATTATTAAATTCGTTGATTATATTTTCTGATTGCTGTGAATTTAATTTCTTTATCCCGCTAACAGACTTAATCAAATTAATTTTAGGATCGTATGTCCAATCAATCTCTTTTGCAGGATAAAACGGTTCTCGAAATGGAATATTAATATGCACTGGCCCCTTAACATCTGATTGAGTAGATAAGGCGGCTTCATTTATTGCTCTGTAAGTTTGCCAAACAGCATCTTTGTGTGAAAGATCTACCGGAACATTAAAGCTTTTCTTGATGTGCTTTCCGTAAATATTTTCTTGTCTGATGGTTTGTCCATCCCACTGGTCTATCCACTCGGGTGGGCGATCTGCAGTGATGATCAATAGCGGTATCTCCTGAAAAAAGGCTTCAGCTACTGCAGGTGAATAGTTTAATGCGGCTGATCCTGATGTACAAATGAGGGCTACGGTTTTTTGTGTTGCTTGCGCCATTCCTATACCAATAAATGCTGCGGAACGTTCATCACTGATGGAATAGCATTGAATTTTGGGGTGGCGTACAAAGGCTAAAGTTAAAGGTGCATTTCTACTGCCCGGTGAAATGATGGCTTTTTCTACCCCCTGTTGATAGCAAATTTCCGCAATATTGTTAATGATTTGTTGGTGCATAATTATTGTCTGCAAGTTAAGGATTGAGCGGTTTAATTTCACTATACTTCAAGCCTTTTGTCTCTCTTAAATATGCTTTTACCCAACCCACTTTAATTTTTGCTTGTACTTTCAAAGGCACTTTATTTTTATCGTCCGAAACCCAGACCGTCATTTCTTCACTTCCATCAAAAATAGTCCCCTCCACTAGTTCAGCACTGAACTTTATGGTTTTGTAGATTTTATCATCGGGCATTTCAAGCTCTTCTCTACCTAAATATTGGACACTCAGATTGTAAACTTTACCATCTACAATTAAATTGAAAGGCGTTTTTTCGTTCTTTTTGAAAGAGGCAATGTCCAGATTCCGAGCATAATAAATGGCTGATAACACATCCCAAATACAATCATTATATGGGACAGTCTTCACCTTCTTCTCCTCTTGTTTGGAGGTGACTACTGAAGATTTAATTGTTTCTTTTTCTTTATTAAACCAATATTTCTCATTGACTTTATAGCCGCCTTCATCGGTATTTCTGTGGAAATAGAGAGGAGTTAATTGCTCAATGGTACCAATAGCATCAAAAGTATCACGAACTTTATATACCCAATCCCATTTGGGCATGGATCTACCATAACCTTTAAACCAATACGCATCTTGTCCTTCCCATCTTGCTTCTTCTACGGCAAATTTTACCTCTGCAGCATCTACCCAAATAATGCCCCAGTTGTACTTTACATCATACCAAATTTCTTCACCGGCTTTATAGGC
>JBBSPJ010000168.1:0-9637 GCA_038258905.1 Cytophagales bacterium | reverse complement strand
TTTTTTTTACTTTAATATTTTAATCTATTTCTTTACGAGGGGCAATATTAGAGAAAATATCTATACTAATTGTAACAAACGTAAGGTTTGAGTGTAATTAATATATTTTAACAGGTTAGTTGGACAAAATTATAAGTTTATATATATGTAAGATCAATTATAATTATTTAATTTATATGATTTAACCAAAGTATATATCGATAAACTCAGGAAATTCAGCATATATTTTATAATCGAAGGATATGTAATGTTCATCGAAAAGATACAATTCAAACGTTATTGACTTAAAAATGAATGCTTAAGTAGTGTATTCTGCATTTATTTTAACATAATCATATGAAAGATCGGATCCCCATCCAATGGCTTTAGCTTCTCCCTGATGAAAATTAAATTTTACTTTGACGTCTCTCTTCGATAATATTTTATCCGCAAGCTTTTCATCTAGAGTAATAGGTTGTCCGTTTCTTAGTAACTCCAGTTCATCATTATCTCCCATAAATAGGTCTACTTTATCTGGATTAAAAGCTACATCAGCCCGGCCGGCTGCTGCAAATAATCTGCCCCAATTCGGGTCTTTTCCAAAAAAGGCGGTCTTTACTAGCAGAGAAGTAGATAATGTCCTTATGATTTTTCTGCAGTCAATTTCTGTGGGTAAACCTTGCACCTCAAAGGTAATCATCTTAGTAATTCCTTCCCCGTCATCTACTATACTTTGGCCTAGCTGAATGCAAATTTTTGTTAGCTCTTCTTCCACCTTAGCATAATCTGGATGATCAATGCTATCAATTAAATCATTTTGAGCTAGCCCATTTGCCATTACCAAAACTGTATCGTTGGTGCTGGTGTCTCCGTCAATCGAAATCATATTGAATGAACGATCCACTGCCTTATTTAAAGCTAATTTTAATACTTCTGATTTTATATTCAGATCAGTTATGATAAATGAAAGCATGGTACCCATGTTTGGGTGTATCATTCCCGAACCTTTCGCTATTCCACCAAAATGAATTGTTTTCCCATTTATTTCAAAGTTTAGAGAGGCCCCTTTAGCTTTGGTATCGGTAGTCATGATAGCTTCTGCTGTGGCATGGCTACTTTCTTTTGTGTTTAACAATCCTCCTTTAGCTAAAGAAATTCCATTTAAAACTTCTGTAATAGGGAAAGGCCTGCCAATAACTCCAGTACTAGCTATAAATACATCTTTCTCTGCTACATCAAAAATTACAGCAGCTCTTTTAATTTCATCGTAAACTGCTTTTAACCCTACTTCACCTGTACAAGCATTGGCATTTTTAGAATTAATAATAACTGTTTGTATAAGTCCATCTTCCATTTGCTTTTTACATACCTTCACAGGCTCGGCTATCACTAAATTTCTTGTAAAAGCAGCAGCGGCAGCACAAGGTTTCTCCGCATGGATAATTGCTAAATCTTTTTGGTTATTATTTTTTAGTCCTATGGAAAAACCATTAAAAGTAAATCCGGGAACTGTATGTAAATCATTAATCATAGTTTAAAAAATTATGGGTTCAATGGCGCTAATGTTAGGCCAGCTGTTTCATCAAGCTCAAATCTAATATTCATGTTATGCACCGCCTGGCCGGCAGCTCCTTTTACTAAATTATCAATTACTGATAGTATCACTATTAAATTGTTTTCTTCATCATAATAGGGGAAAATATCTGCGTAATTAGATCCTTTTACATTTTTGACTTGGGGTGGACTTTGAGTTAATCTAATGAAGGGCTGCCCGCTATAAAAATTTGTAAATTCTTTTCTAATGCTGTTTATGTCTGTTTTTTTATTGGGTTTTACATAAACAGTGCTTAGAATCCCTCTGTCTATAGGTAATAAATGTGGTGAGAAACGCACTGAAAATGGTTTCTTGTTTAATTTTGATAAGCTATTATGAATTTCAGGCTGGTGCCTGTGTCCTTCTACTTTATAGGCAAAGAAATTCCCATACAGTGAAGGGAAATGCGTGCTTCCTCCCGGCTTAATGCCTGCTCCGGTAGTGCCGGATTTTGAATCTACAATAATGGTATTGTCAGTATAATTTCCAGACTGAATAATAGGAGCGAGGGCCAAAATGGCAGAGGTAGGATAACAGCCCGGGTTAGCTATTAAATCCGCTTTTTTTATATCTTCTTTAAATAATTCCGGTAATCCGTAGGCAGCTTTATGAATTAATTCAGGACTCACATGTTTCTGATACCACTTTTCATATAATTCGAGATTGTCTAAACGATAATCTCCTGACAGATCGATGACTACATTTCCTTTTTCTAAAAATTTTGGAGCATAATTCATAGATACACCGTGAGGTAGAGCCAGAAATACTACATCCACTTCGTGTTTTAAAGCATCTTCCACTTTTATGAGGGGCAATTCCATAATACTATGGAAAGCCTCATGTAAATCTGCAAAGGGTTTACCTGCAGAGCTTTCGGAAGTAATATATTCAATCGTAGTATTTGGATGGTTTATAAGTATTCGAACCAATTCTGAGCCAGTATAACCCGAGGCGCCCACTATTCCTACTCTAATATTTTTCATTTTAATGATTTTATAATGGTTTATAAATGCCGATGATCTATTAATCGGGATAACCAGTATTTTTACTTATGGAAATTACTTTAAGAAATGGCTTATGAGGTAATTCAAGAATTAGCCTCGGCAATTTGCACCGATTGATAAACCTCTTCTAATGCATTTTTAAAAATTTCAACAGCTTCTTCTACTTCAAATTTATTGATAATAAGAGGGGGTACAAAACGCATTACATTTTCGGAGGCACAATTACCAATCATACCATTTTTCAACATTATAGGCACTAAAGGTTTTCCGCCTATTGTTAATTCAACACCTATCATCAAACCTTTTCCTCTTATTTCTTTTACTGCGGGGTGTTCGCCTACTGCTTCAGTCAATTTCTCTTTTAAATATTTACCCATTGAAACAGCATTCTCCAATAATTTTTCTTCGTCCATTACTTTCATGGTAGCTACACCAGCTGCACAAACTAAAGGATTTCCTCCAAATGTGGTGCCATGTTGACCGGGCTGTAAATGATCTGCTACTTTTTGTTTGGTAATAATGGCACCAATAGGTACGCCACTGCCCATTCCTTTAGCACAACTCACTATGTCAGGTGAAATGCCGTAGTGTTGATATGCAAAATATTTACCCGTTCTACCAAAACCGGCTTGTATTTCGTCTACTGCTAATAAAATGTCATGTTCTTTGCAGATTTCATCAATTTTTTTAATAAAATCATCATTAATTACATTGATTCCACCTTCTCCCTGGATAATTTCAAGTACAAAGCCGATGGGTTTATGGTATTTGATATAATCCGTAAGCATTTCCAGATTATTATATTCTAATCTGTGGAAACCATCGGGCATGGGTTCAAATCCTTTTTGATACACTTCTTTGCCCATTGCTAAATTGGCAATAGTACGGCCGTGGAAGCTTCCAGTAAAGCTCACTATTGGTCCTTTTTTACCTGTTTTTTCTGCATAATTACGGATAAATTTAATGGCGCCTTCGTTAGCTTCCGCACCGCTATTGCAGAAAAACGCTCTATCCAATCCGGAGGCTTTAACCAATCTCTGTATTAGCTCAGCTTGAGGTTTTATATAAAATATATTGGATACATGCATTAATTTAGCTGCCTGATCCTGGATGGCTTTTACCACTGTTGGGTGGCAATGGCCGGTGTTGCACACTGCTATTCCGGCTAGCATATCTAAATATTTATTTCCTGCATCGTCCCACATATACATTCCCTGAGCCCTTTCAGCTACTACAGGGAGTCTGCCATAAAGTGGTAAATGATGATCATCTAAGATTTGTATAGTGTTATCCATGTTTATTTTTCAATATTTATGTGAAATGTTTTGGTAATTTGGTGAGTAAAAAAATATTATATAATTAAGCTAATTTATGATTTTAATATTTTTGTTCCCAATGCTATACCATTTAAAACTGAGCTAATATTTTTAGCGTTTGATCCATTTATGATTCTAACATGATTTACTCCTCCATTGGCCGCTGTAAAACAGGCTTCCAGTTTGGGCATCATTCCTTCGCTAATTTTGATTTTATCAGAATTCTTCAACGTTACTTCATCAATTTCATCGATTATGGATTCGGGTTTTTCAGGGTCTTCCATTAACCCATCAATATTCGAAAGCACCAGAAAATGATCTACTTTCAAGGCTGCAGCTAATGCTCCGGCAAAAATATCTGCATTAATATTGTAAGTGGCACCTGATTGATCTGCAGCTATAGAATTAAGTATTAAAAAGTAGTTTTCAGAAAGGAGATACTCATAAAGGGTAGTATCGATTTTTTGTATCTCTCCCACACGTCCCAGTTCTTTTTCAATACCGTTTATATTTACAGTTTTTGCTTTACTGATTACGGCTTTTCCATCTTTAGCAGAAAGTCCTATAGCTTTTAAATTATGCTGTAAAGCCATTTCAGTGAGCTGTCCATTTACATAACCCCGTAATGCAGCTTCTACAAATGGTATAGCTTCCACTGATGTATAACGTAAACCCTGAATAAATTGAGAGGAGATTTTCCCATATTCTAAAAATTTTTCAATGAAGGGTCCGCCACCGTGTACTAATATGAGAGAATAATTTTGATCACTTAGGTATTTTAACTCTTTGATAACTGCCTCTTGAAGTTTTGGGTCTGTCATGGCATTGCCGCCATATTTGATGAGAACAGTCTCTTTTTTTGTATTCTGCATATATAAAAATACTCATTTTAGCAGTTTTTGTTGCGTTAAATCCATTTTTGATGGTTTTTCAAAGTAGATTGTAGCTTAGTTTTATTTATTATTTGGCTAAATTATCTATCTTCTTATCATAAGTGGCCATAATATAATTACGGCAAATTCTTACAAGACTTTTAGAAAAATGGATTAGTTAATGTTTAGTGAAATATCATCGTTTATAAAAATGATAGACACTAGAATGCTAAAATTAGAGAAGTTTATAAAAATCTAACTATAAAAAAAGCCTTAAAGATGTAAATCTTTAAGGCTTTCAAATTATTTTTTGTTAAAGTATTAAGCTTTTTTAGTTGCTGTTTTTCTAACGGTACGTTTCTTTTTCGGCTTTTCTTCAATAACCTCATCTTCCACGTTAGTTAATAGTCTTCCACAGTGCTCACAAACAATTATTTTCTTTCTTTCGCGAATATCAGCTTGTTTTTGAGGTGGAACAGTATTGAAACAACCACCACAAGCACCTCTTTTTACAGGTACCACTGCCAAGCCATTTCTCACATTGTTTCTTAGTTTCTGATAAGAAATAGCTAATCTGTCTTCCAGATTTTTCAAAGCTTTTTCTCTATCTTTTTCAAGCTTCTTTACATCTTCTTCACTTTCAGAATTAATGTTTTCTAATTCAGCTTTCTTATTTACTAAATCTTTCTGGCGGTCTTCATGAAGATTTTTGGTTTCTTCAATGCCAGATATTTTCTCCTGAACCTTATATTCATTCTCCTTGATTCTCTTTTCGTGAATCTGGATATCTAATTGTTGAAGTTCAATTTCTTTAGTGATAGCATCATATTCCCGGTTATTTCTAACCGTCATTTGTTGCTCACCATATTTAGCGATCATTTTTTCAGCTTCCTTGATGCCTTTTTTACTGGCCTCAATTTCGTCATGAATGGCTTTTACGGTTTCATCAAATTTTTCAATTCGTGTTTCGTATCCTGCGATCTCATCTTCTAAGTCGCGCACCTCATCAGGAAGTGCACCCCTTACTTTTTTAATCTCGTCTAACTTTGAATCTATGCCTTGTAATTTTGTTAAGGCATCAAGCTTTTGTGCTACAGTACTTTCCATGCAGTTAATAATATTTAATCGGATTCGTAACAGTCTTTCCTAAATGGAGTGCAATATTAGCAAATTTTTCTCGCAATAACTCATAAAATAATTCATTTGTGAATATCTCGCTCTCATAATGTCCAATATCGGCTATTAAAATCTCGTTATCGGCATCAAAATATTCATGATATTTGATGTCGGCAGATACGTAAACATCTGCTTTTTGGGCAATTGCCGCCTTAATGAGAAAAGAACCAGACCCTCCACACACAGCAATTTTTTTTATTTTTTTATTTAAAAAATTAGTATGCTTTATTACTTTTAATCCCATTTTTAGTTTCAAATGAGCCAGAAATTCCTCCTCAGTTAAACTTTCATCTAACTCAGCTATCATGCCGGAGCCAATTTCCGTGTATTCATTTTCTAATTGATGCAGGTAATAAGCTACCTCTTCATAGGGATGTGCTTCCTTCATCGCTTGCAAAATTTTATTTTTTAGGTAGATAGGAAAGATCACTTCTAATTTAGTTTCTTTCACTTTTTCTAGCTCACCTTTGGAGCCAATGCTAGGGTTGGCTTTATCACTCGGTAAAAAACTACCAATGCCCTCACTTTCAAAAGCACAATCTTTATACTCTCCAATTTGGCCGGCTCCTGCATTGTGTAGTGCCAATTTCACAGAATCTACATGGTCATTAGGTACAAAAACACTCAATTTTGATAATTGATGTGGTTTACTTACCAATATTTTTGGATTTAATAACTCTAGTTTTTCACATATTTTAGCATTTACCCCATGCTTCACATTATCAAGGTTTGTATGGGCTGCAAATAAGGCAATATCATTCTTAATGGCTTTAATTACAGTACGTTCTACATAATTGGCTCCGGTTAACTTTTTTAATCCTTTAAATATAATTGGATGGTGGGCAACAATTAGTTCGCAATTTTTATCTTTTGCCTCTTGCACCACTTCTTCAGTAATATCCAAAGTAATTAATATTTTTTTCACCTCCGCCTCAGCATTACCTACCAGCAAACCTGCATTATCATAACTTTCTTGATAAGCTAATGGCGCAATAGTGTTTAAATATTGAACGATATCTTTAATTTTGCTCATATTTGGCTTTTGATTGTATTGACCAAAGTTAGTAAGTTTTAAAAAGAGCGCAAGTGTTTGAAAAAAAGTATTGGCAGGTTTTAATGGCACCATTTAGTATACTGTATAAATGGATTATGCAGTTTCGTAATCATTTATTCGATATAGAGTATAAAACTGTTTTTGAGTTTGATACTAAAGTAATATCTATAGGCAACCTGGCTGTAGGGGGTACTGGCAAAACACCCATGGTAGAATATATTGTCCGTAATTTTTTACAAAAAGGACAACATCATAAAATCACAACTTTATCACGTGGATACGGCCGTAAAACTAAAGGATTTAGATTAGCGGATCAGTCAGATTCCGCTGCCACCCTAGGAGATGAGCCTTATCAAATGTATCATAAATTTAAAGACAGAATAAACGTAGCAGTAGGTGAGGAGAGGGTATTGGCTATTCCTAGCATCCTACTGGAACACCCTGAGAATGATTTAATCATTCTGGATGATGCTTTTCAGCATAGAAGTGTTAAACCTAATTTATCAATTTGCCTCAGTACTTATCAAAAGCCTTTTTATTCAGACTATGTGTTACCTGCAGGCCGGTTAAGAGAGGCTCGCTCTGGAGTTAAGCGGGCAGATGCTTTAGTTTTCACTAAATGCCCGCTTGATATTAATGCAGACGAGAAAAATGTTATAAAAAACTCTGCTAGGAAATATTTCGGAAAAAAGCCTATTTTTTTTACAGGTATCCAATATGATGAAATGACATCACCATACCTTAATCGAAAAGTAAAAAAAGACATAGTATTAGTGAGTGGTATTGCCAATGCTGATCCATTGGTTCAATTTCTTGAAAGAAACTATACTATCCATCATCATTATAATTTTTCTGACCATCATTTTTATTCAGCCAATGATTGGAATGAAATCTCGTTATATGCGCAAAAACATCAGTTGGATATTGTAAGTACCGAAAAAGATTGGGTGAAACTAAAAGCACTTTTGAGTGCAAATACTGAAAATATAGAAAATCTGTTTTATGTACCTATGGTGGTACAGTTTTTGGGTGATGAAAATACTTTTCAACAATTGTTGGAAGATTCCTTGAAAGACCAATAGAAAATCCACTAATATCGTTAATTTCGCGACTGTTTTGATAAAAAGATTCTTAATCATATTACTTATCTCTGTCCAAGGCTTGCCTGTATTGGCACAGGTAACGGATGACTCCACTAAAATGGTTTATGGTCCGGAAACCTCCATTTTCACCAACGAGCAGGATATAAAAAATAATATTACCACTTATCAATATTTAGATACTACGCTCCGTAAAATGCACCTTTGGGAGCCTGTAGAAAAGGAAAGATATTATCTTCAAAATTTAGGTGCTGTTGGGAGTGCTAACCAATCCATATTTTATGAAGCACCGGATGTAATCGGTAAACGAAGTGGATTTAATGTTTATGATTATTATATCAAAACTCCCGATGATTTCAGATATTTTGACACCAAATCTCCTTACACTAATATGAGATCCATTATAGGTGGTAATGATAGGGCATACATTGGGGTTGATTTCTCCAGAAATGTAAATGAGAATTGGAACGTTGGGTTTAACTTTAACAGGTGGACAATTGATAAACAAGTAGGTTTAACAGCTAATAGATCTCAAAATAGTTATGTTCTTTCGCATTCTTACGACATCTATTCTGACTACCAGACACCCAACAGAAAGTATAGATTATTAGTCAACTTTGCTCGTACATATCATAAAGTAAATGAAACCGGTGGTGTGCAGCAACCCCAATCTGATACTGTATTAATTACCGACAGGTTATTTGGTTACCGTGATGCCAATATAAACCTAAGGAGTTTTCAAGGGGGGGAGTTAAGACAGCAATATCATATTTATCAGCAATATAGACTTAATAAGATTTTACAAGTCTATCATATATTTGATCGATCTAAACAGATGAACAAGTTTACCGGATCCTTAATAGGAGATGATGCAGGGTTTTTTGATCAAACATTAATTCGCCCAGATAGTACTGTCGATTTAACCAATTACAGGTTTTCACAAAATGAGGTAGGTATTAAGGGAGATTTGGCCAAATTGTTCTACAGGTTTTATGTAAAGCGAAAGGACATAAGATACAGCGGGAAATACCTTGAATCTGTAAATGCTTTGGCAGAAAACTATGCAGGAGGTTATGCTCGGCTTTCTCCAAAAGAGGGTTGGGATTTAGAAGCGAATGCAGAATTTGAGTTGGCTGGAAATTATAGATTAGAAGGCACTTTAAGAATACCTTTTTTAGAAGTTTCAGCGCTTTCCATGCAATTTGCGTCACCCTTTCTGAATAATCGTTACCTGGGTAATCATGATTTTTGGATCAATAATTTTGGAAGCGAACAGATTCAGCAACTCTCAGGGAAGTTTACTTTTAATTGGAAAGATAAATTTACTATACAACCCAAGGCAGCCATCAAGGTAGTTACCAATCATTTGTATTTTGATACAGAAGCAAAACCACAACAAGGAAATGGTGCTGCTACTATGCTGCATCCTGGTGTTGAAGTTAAAAGTAGATTTGGCTATTTTAATATCAATACTGATTATGTATATACTACTATTGAAGGGGGGGACGCCAATTTATTTCGAATTCCAGAACACTTTGTAAC
>JBBSPJ010000167.1:0-9644 GCA_038258905.1 Cytophagales bacterium | reverse complement strand
TGTCCTCAATAAGCATGGCTGCTTTTTTTAAGTCTGCAATAGCTAAATCCAATTGGCGGGTACTTATATACCTATGTCCTCTATGCCTGTACAAACGATAAGAATTAGGGAACATTTGGATAGCTTCCGTGAAGATAGCAATGGCTTCATGGTAATGCTGCAGATAAGCTTTTCTACGCCCCAACCAAATATAATTTTCCTCATTTGCATCTTGTTTAAGACTTTCTTCAGCCTTTAAAAAGGCTAATTCCTGATCACTTCCAGCCATAAGAACAGGATTAATAGCATCTCCCAAAAGGCTGATAACAGGTGTTATTTGGTAGTTATCTTCTTGAGCATGGTCAACTCTGTTTTGACAGTTCATTAGTAAGATAAATACTGGTATTATAAAAAAGATAGTTCTCATTTTAGGATTTTAATGGTTCATCAAAATAAAGAAAAAAGTGGCAATTAAAAAATTTACAAACTTAATGGAATATATTATAGCACATTAGGCTATTTAATTTTAAAGTACAACCCAAATTTGGACAAAGAATAAAAAATAGCTTACTTTTAAATGTTTACAATTCAGCAATTCTACTAATATTTTGAAAAAACAGAAGCTTAAAAAGTTTAATGAATTTATCGCGGGATTATTACCGCATGAAACCACCTATCTATTAAACAAACAGCAATTTGCTGACCCTGAAAACCTAACCATCCTTAAACAAACCCATGAGTTAGTGGCAGGCGTTATAAACCAGCCTATTTTTTCTACACATATCGATAAAAGAAAGTATTCGCGGTTGATTAAATGGATCAGCGAAAATTTAGAATCTGCTGATGTTGATATGGAATTTGATGTTTTGGTAATGCTGGAGCAAAAGCTCATGAAAGATGCTATTAATACACATGATGAACAGCAACTTTTAACCATTATAAAAAATACAGACACCACCCATTATTACTTTATGAAGCGGTTTGAGCTTGCTATGCATTTATTGAATTATTTACTCGTAAGAATGAGGCATAAGGAATATAATGAGGCTGTTACTTTTGTCAATAGATACAAAAACACCTATGATCACTGTCGCTTGGTTTATGGACGTATTCAGGAAGCCACTTATGATATTACTAACCAATATACTTTTAACGATAAAGAATCTAAGCAGTGGGAAAATTGGTTGCTAACCATCTTTAGAGATCCCATGATGGATGGTATGAATAGGTATTATGCGCTCGTAAGACTGATATTTTTATACTATAATTATAATCAGCAAGAGAAAATGGAAAACTTATTTGCCGAAGTAGAGCCCTTGCTAGAATCAGGTAATTTTTACAGTAAACGAATTCTTATTAATTATTATGGCAATCGTTTGCTTTTTCATAGTAAAGCCAACCAGTTAGACTTAGCTGAAAAATACGGTTACCTCAGCATTAGGGCAAAAAACAGCGATTATTTGCATTATGTAAACAATTTGAATAATGTTTTACTCAAAAAGGGGAAAATAAAGGAAGCTTTGTTAATAATGAGAGAAGCATTTCCTGAAGCTAATAAAAGCCCCAATTTCCATCATAGAGTTAGTTTTGTCGCTTCGTACGCACGCTGCTTGACTGACTCTGGAGAGATTTCCAAGGCAATTACCCATACTGAAATATTCTTAAATGCCTACAAGAAAGAACTCTTGGAGCATAGATGGCATTTTTTCTTTACTATTTATTTTAGAGCGCTATTTCTACATGGGCAGTACAGAAAAATAACACAGACCATCGGTAAATTCAGATTAATAGAAAAAGAACAGAAGTATCTTGAAAAAATTAAATCAGTGGCCACGCTGGAATGGTACTATTATGCTGCAGCTTATAAGCATGAAAAAATAGAATTGACCGAACTTAAAGAGTTTGTAAAGTCATTTTTAAAGATTTATGATAAAATAAGCAATCGCAGTAAAGCTGTAAATGAACTAATAAGCGATACGAGAAAAAAAATACCGGAATTATTTTAGTAATAGTCGCACCTATAAATTCATTTAAAATATTTTCTATTTCAGCTCCAAATTGATTCATCTCAATAAATCCACTAAAAGTCCACCTCTATTTAATATAATTTTATATTTGCTTTGTAATTAGCTTTCATAGTTTAGCATCATCAAAATTACACGAAGTTAATTTTACTAAACAGAATGATGGCAAAATATTATTCTTATAAAAAAAGCTCTATTTTAATAATTTTATTAAGTCTGTTGATACTTATGAAAAACACTGAAAAAGTGGTGGCTCAATCAGAATTTGATAAGCTACAATATCCTTATAAAATGCAAAAAACCATTGTTGGTGATAGTATAACTATAGCCTATGCAGAAGAAGGCTCTGAGAATAAAGAAGCTATACTGTTTATTCACGGACTAGGAAGTTATGCTCCTTCCTGGCGTTATACTGTGCAAACGATTTCCAAGAATTTCCGATGCATAATAGTTGATCTTCCTGGATATGGTAAATCTTCTAAAGGAAAGTATAACGCAGATATGACATTTCATGCCAATCTTCTTTTTGAATTGATGAAATCGCTTAAAGCTGAGACATTCCATATAGCAGGACATTCAATGGGTGGACAAATTGCTTTGAAAATGGCTCTAAATCAACCAAATAAAGTGAAGAGCTTACTTTTAATGGCTCCTGCGGGAATAGAGACTTTTTCAGAAAAGGAGAGAGAAATATTTAAAGTAACTAGCACGCCTGAAGCAATTGCAAATATTTCAGACGAACAATATAAAATTAATTTAAGCCTTAATTTCTATCAAATGGACGAACGCTCACAGTTCATGTACGATGATAGGATGATCATTAAAAAGGATCCTCAGTTCATGGAATATGCACATGTAGTAGCCAATGGGGTAATGGGTATGCTTAATGAACCAGTTTTTGAACAACTCAGTAAAATTCAGCAACCTACTTTAATAGTATATGGCAAACAAGACCAACTAATCCCGAACCGATACTTACATCCTAATTTAACCACTGAGGAAATAGGTGAATTAGCGATAGGGAAAATTCCAAATGCGACTTTAAATATGATAGATGAGGCCGGCCACTTTGTTCACTTTGACCAGCCCGAAAAAGTAAATGAAATTCTGTATGATTTTTTAAACACCTTATAACCTAAAAAAAATGAATATGAAAAGAATAATTACAATGTTTGGTGTGATATGCCTCCTTTGGGGAAACACACTATTAGCACAAGAGAGCATCACCATAACCGGAAAGGTTGTTGATGGTGCGGATAACGAAGCTTTACCTGGTGTTAACATCACTGTTAAGGGTACTAAAGAAGGAGTATCTTCTAACATAGATGGATCTTTTAGTTTAACCACCACCAGAAGTAATTCTAGCATTTTCTTCAGTTTCATAGGGTATAAAACTGTTGAAATATCAGTGACCGAATCAAAAGATTTAGGGAAAATAGTAATGGAAAGCTCCTTAACCTATCTTTCAGAGCAGGTAGTGGTATCAGGAACCAGAACAGCAGAAAAAATCACTGAAACACCTGCTACCATTCAGGTAATAAACTCAAGGGAAATCAATCAGTTACCCTCTTTTAATCCGGGAGAGCTACTTTCCAGGGTTAAAGGTGTGGAATTTGTAAGGTCTGGTGTGATAGGGACTGGCATAAACATTCGAGGTTTTAACAGTAATTTTAATGCTAAAAACCTTCAGGTAAATGATGGACGATTTGCCACTTTAATAGCAACCGGCTTGCCAATGGGGCCTTTATCCACTTTCACCAAAGAAGATATTGACAGGATCGAGGTCATTTTAGGTCCGAATGCAGCTCTTTATGGCCCTAACGCACATAATGGTTTAGTAAACACTATTATGAAAGATCCTAGAACTTCCGAAGGAACCACTATTGCCCTAGGCGCAGGAAATCAAAGTATGTTTACCGCCAGATTACGACATGCTCAGGTCATTAATGATAAATTATCTTTCAGGGTATCAACCGAATACACGCGAGGTACTGAATTCGAATTCGCCGATTCAGTTTATATAACCAGACCAGATGCTGAGGGAAATCCTTCTAGGGATGCTTATGAAGAACTAGAATTAGATAATGACTTTGAGTTTTTTAAAGGGAATGCCTCTTTAGTTTACGAACTTTCCAATAATGCAGAACTTGTAGCTACCTGGGGAGGCAGCAGCAGCACTTATTTAGCCCCGACAAATGTTGGAAGAAATCAAATAAAAGATTGGAGAATAAATCATTACACATTAAAATTTATCTCCGATAAATGGTTCGCACAAGCATATTTTACAACCAGCAAAACGGATAGCACCTACGCAATTGATGAAAGAACTAAGCAGTATTACAGAGGAATTGACGCTGGATTGAGTGATGCTGAAGCGAGAGGTGCTTTTTCTTATCAAAGTGGCGCTTTATTTATTGATGATTCAAGAAGACTTAATGCTGAAGTACAGCATAATAATAAAATAGGAAATTTGGACATAGTAATAGGTTCACAGTTTCAAAGAGATATGGCTAATAGTCATGGAACCTACCTACTGGATAAAGATGAGAATGATTTTATTACTATTAATCAAATAGGCTTATATACTCAGTTAGATTATAAACTAGGCAATGGTTTCAAATTAACAGGGGCCGCCAGAGGAGACTACCATGAGGTATATGAATTTAATTTTGTACCTAAAGCAGGCATTGTAAAGACATTCGGAAACAGCGCTGTTAGATTAACTTATAGTAAAGGGATAGCCGCACCAACTATACTTAATATGTATGGCAACCTTTTCAATGGTTTAATTTTAGGGAATGCCGAAGGCTTTACTTTGGCAGATGGCAGTATGGTGGAAAAACAGAGGGTAGAACAAATCCAGACTTTAGAAATTGGTTATAAAGGAAAGCCAGTCTCTAAGCTTTACGTGGATGCTAATGCTTTTTATAACAGGTCAAAAGATTTTTTAAGTCCGGTTACAGTAGTGGGAGTTACCACTGAAAGAGGCGATCAACCAATATCAGAGGTACAATCAGGATTTGGAGTTTACGGAGGCCTGGTGGCTACCTATATTAACTTTGGAGAAGTAGATACTTATGGATTTGATATTGGATTGAATTACGCGGTAACTAAGAGCCTAAGCTTAAACTTCAACTACTCTTACTTTGATTATTATGTGGATGAAGATAATATGGAAAATGATTTTAATAATGATGGCGAAGTTAATAAACTTGATGTACTTGTAAACGCACCAACTAATAGAGCTGGTTTTGGTATAAACTATACAGGAGATAAATTATTCGGAACTATTTTTACCAGATGGGTACAAGAATATGATTATTTCTCAAGTTTTCAAATTGCTGCCAAATCACAACCTGAATTGACCTACAGAGGCACTCCTATTGTAGAAGATGCCAGAAGTACGGATACCTGGAATTATGGTCCTTTAGGAGGATTTGTAAATGTTGATGTGAGTTTGGGTTACAAAATCAACGACATATTCACAGTGTCTGGCCAGGTAACTAATTTGTTTGATACAGAGATCAGGGAGTTTACTGCATCACCATTTATTGGTAGGCTATTCAATTTTGAATTAAAGTTAGATTTACCGCCTTTCAAAAAATAATCAAATACAACCTATCTATTTAACAACCAAAAAAGCTGTTGGTACATGCCAACAGCTTTTTATTTATGAAATCCTAAGGAACATCCCATCCATTAAGTCACTATAGAGGTTTTCTTTACTGGACTTTATTGTAAAAGTATTGAAGAGCCACCTCTTATAATTTAAAAACCTTTGCCATACCCTTTTTTAACAAACATGGGATTAAAGTATTAACTGGAAATTAACTTTTACGCCAAATTTATTAATATTTGGGTTGTCTAAATAGGTAAGTCTGTGGTAGAAGTCCACTCTTAATACCTTAAATATATTTTCGACTCCATAACCGACTTCCACGTAGGGCTTATTTTCCAAGGTAAAAAAGCCTGTATCAGTTCCAAATTCGTTGCCTGCTAATTGCTTATTCTCATCGGACATACCTCCATACGCAATATTCCCTATAGCTACTAAACGCCAATTAAGTTTTTTCAATACCGGCACCTGATTGAGGATAATACCTTCAAAATAATGAGTATACTTCAACGAAGCGTAAGTGTCGCTCATAAATTCATAGAAATTCATAAGATTGAAGGCAGCACTGGAAAAGAAATAACCTTGATTACCAGTATGTACCTTCAATAGGGGGTATGGCACAGTCGAAAATGTTCTACCCGCTTCAAAATTGATTTTCCCTAAACCTAATCCATCATAGGGAATGTAATGGTTAATACCGGCAGTAACCTGATGGTAATTAAAATCTCCACCAAAGAGCCCTTCTATCCCTGCTGTATATTTCACAGTTAAAATTGGCCACGCATTTCTTCCAACAACTAATTTCCTGTTTCCGTCAATCAAGAATTTTTCTCCTTTTGCGTATCGGAGGCCAACGGACAGTTCGCCTGTGTTAAAAGAATTTCTAAAACCTGTAGAATCAATTATATTTTCATAGAATCCAAAATCAAATTCAGGCTCAATGCTTGTACTTTTAATGCCTGTTTGAAATGAAAGTCCATCTCTAATATCACTTTTTAAAACAAGCTCGTTGGTTCTGCTGTAATAAGGCTTAATTAAAGTACCAAATCTGGAGGAAGCATAAAAAAATGGGTTATCATCGGGATCTACATCTTTCAAGCCCAGTTGAACTAAATCGTAGCTATGAGTATAACTAATCGTTCTCCAAGGGCCTCTGGAAAGAATGTGCGTTAGTGTTCCTTTATATTTAAACTGCTCGTCTTTCACTCCATATGCCAGGTACGCATTAAGCTCCCATCTATTACTTAGCAGTTCATTGGTTCGACCACCTAACTGAATACGGCTCCCTTCAATATTATTATAAGTATATAAATACGGATAGGGTCCTAAGTCAAATTTCCCCAACTCAAAATAACCTGTTAGTGCAAACTGGAGCAAGTTTTCGTATGTTTTCACCATTCTAATATCTCGTATATCATCAATCATGGTAGATATTTGCTGATTTTCGACACTTAAAGGAACATGCCTTTTCTGTTCCCAGTAATCATCTCCTGTCGAAGGCGGCTTAGCTAAAATTTTGACAGGCACATCAAAGAAGTCTTTTGGTTTTTCATTCTCAAAAAGATAATCTTTATACGAGATATTAAACTGCACGTACATGCCAGGATATACTCCTAGTATAGGATCAACGTCCAGTTTTACATCAACTTTGTGCGGTAGCAATTTAGATTCCACTTCAAAGAACACCATTTCCTGATCAATTTGCATCCCGGAAAGGTAATTGATATTGGTATTTTCGGTTATGTTAGCATTTATACTTTTGAGGACATAACTCCCCTTTTCAATCAACATTTTACCTACAAACGCAAGGTTCTGCTTGTTTTTAGGCTCAAATTCAATCTGATAATGCATTCTATCGGCTATCAAAAATGAATCTGTCAATTCGTAGTTATAATATAACTTCCATCCGTTAGCCAAAGGCGAAACGAATTGTTTTTCAAAAAGCACCATCCAATCATCATAAAAATTATATTCCTGAAAAGTGGCTCCTACAAACTGCTGTGCTATGGAATTTTCTCCTACTAAAACACCTTTAACATTACTATTCACTACTTCTTCCTTACTCAAGGCAGGGCTATTTTTACGATAGAGCCGGGAAATACTTTCAGAAAAGAAGATTGGAATCATCTTTTGCCCCTTTTTATTACGCAAGGGGGCAATGCTATCAACAGTAGCTACAATCTTTTGAATCACTTTTCTTTTTTCCATGGTAGAGGTCATTTTATCAATATAAGCTTCAATTTTCGTGTAGCTTTCTACCTCATAACTATCAATTTTTTTCTTATTGTAACGATCCTTTCTCTCGATCACTTTTCTCATCACTCTGAAAGCAGGATTTTCTCCCGGGCGAACGATTACTTCATTCAGCGCTATAATATCCTGATCCAGCAAAACTTCAAGTTCAGTGGTTTTATTTGAGACTATTGCAAGCTTTTTTGTTTTATAACCAATATATGATACCACAAGAGTATCGGCAGGCCGATTGATTTTTAATTCAAAAAAACCTTTGATATCTGTAGTCATTCCATTCTGGGTGCCAAGGAAGTATACATTTACAAAAGGAAGAGCCTCTTTTGTCTGGGAATCTCTTACATAACCGTATACCTCTGTTTGAGCCTTTAGCTGTAAGTGAAAGAAAAAGAAAAGACTTAAATAAAGATATTGCTTCATTGTTAATGGCTATTGCTGGTTGAGGTTATATTGTTGTTCAGAAAGGTACTGACCGACATAAGTTTATCACTTAGTAAAAGTAACATAATAAGTACATTTTAAAAGTACAAATTATATTTCCTTTTGGGAACTTCAATTACTGTGAGGAAAGTATGCAGAACGAAATAAAAAATCCATAGTTCTAAAAATAGGGAAAGCAAAATAAAAAGTTGTTATCTAAGTGAAATATTTAGCCGATTAAGTTTAATCTGAATAACCTGCAACATTCTTTTTTTATGTTAACTGCAGATAGTGAAAAATAAGATTTAGCCTTTCCAAGGCTAAATCTTATTTGGTAGCCTTTCTAGATCATAACTTAGTTTTATCCTCAATTCATGTCATTTCTTAAAGCATAAGCCATATTCATTTTTCTAATCATAGCAGTAGACTCTTCAAAATAAAGCGACTGCTGTCCGTCAGACATGGCTGTTTCAGGATCTGGGTGCAGCTCAAAAATCACCCCATCTGCACCTGCCATAATACCTGCCAGTGCTACCGGTTCTACATGCTTTCTGATGCCAATACCATGAGAAGGATCTACCACAACTGGTAAATGAGTTTTATCTTTTAGTACTGGTATTGCATTAATATCCAAGGTATTACGTGTCATATTTTCAAATGTACGAATACCTCTTTCACATAAGATCAAATTTTCATTTCCTCCACTAAATACATATTCTGCTGAATACAATAGCTCTTCAATGGTACCACTTACCCCTCTTTTGATCAATACGGGTTTATCTACTTTCCCTAGTTCATCCAATAAATTGAAGTTTTGGGTATTTCGGGCTCCCACCTGATAAATATCGATATAATCGTACATTTCCTCCACCTGAGAGAGTTGCATAACTTCGGTAATGATCATTATGCCTGCTGCTTTGGCTTTTTGATACCACATTTTGAGACCTTCCATTCCTAAGCCACGGAAAGAATATGGTGAGCTTCTTGGTTTATACACTCCACCCCTCATGATTTTCACATTATTTTCCACCAAGTGCGCAATAACGGCATCTACTTGCTCTTCACTTTCAATGCTGCAAGGGCCTGCCATAATAGAAAAATCATTCTGAGAGATAGTCGTGCCATCTTTCAGTTTAATTTCTGCAGGATTGACCTTCCATTTTTTCGATACCAATTGGTAGTTATCAGACACCACATGTACATCTCTTACACCCGGTAACTGTCCAATTTCACGAATATCAATATTGGCTTTTTCCAGCGCTACCAAGTAAAATCCCTTTTGTGTTTGCACTTCATTCACTGATTTGGCAAACTTTTTTAAATCTTTAATCAGTTGACCTTTCTGATTTACATCT
>JBBSPJ010000166.1:0-9674 GCA_038258905.1 Cytophagales bacterium | reverse complement strand
ATGGCAACAAATATTTCGATTACAAATGAGTATCGATAATCCTCCTTCCGGTAAGCAACTTCATGAGTTAACTGCAATGAAAAGGATAGTGATAATTGATGAAGACATTACAAAATTAGAACCTTTAGCAAAATTTATCCAAATAGAATCTTTATATCTAGAGCGGGTAAATATTACTGACTTAAAAAATATAGCAACCTTAAAAGAACTAAAGAATCTAACCATTAAGGAAACACCTTTAAGAAATATCGATCCTATAGCAGGGCTTAATCAACTAGAAACATTGAATTTAGATTATTCGGCGGTAGATGATTTACGAGCGTTAGAAGACTTAGATCAATTACAAAGACTAAGTATTGCCGGTACTTCAATTAAAAACCTAAAAGGATTAGATGAGCTCTACAATTTGCAATTTTTGAATATTTCAAGTACTTTAGTAAGAAATCTGAAATGGCTAAGTGATTTAAATAATTTGGAGGTTTTAACTTGCTATAATACACGTATTTGGAACAGTAGAATTAATAAGTTTAAAAAGAATAATCCTGATTGTATAGTAAGACATTATTAACCATAAATATTTGATTGGGAATTTAGTCAGCATTTTTTTTAAAATCTCTACTTTAAGAGTTTGATATTGCCTTTTGGCTGTTATTTTTTAACCATTTTAGATAAAGTTAAATGCCACATAGTGAAAACAAAACGAAAAAATCCAAGAGTAAGATACCTCTAATTATATCACTCGCTTTAGTTTCTCTACTTGTTTTAAGCTATTTTTTCATTCCTGATGTTAAAAATGAACTGAACAACGCATGGGATGTGCTAACCAGCCAGGACGAGCAAAGAACCAAAGCATGGGTAGATCAATTTGGGTTTTGGGGACCTATAGTTATAGTGGTAGCTATGATTGCACAGATGTTTTTAATCATTATACCTTCTCCCTTTTTAATGGTGGCTTCTATCTTAGCATATGGTCCTTATTGGGGATCATTGATAATTTTACTTGCCATTTTTTCGGCTTCAAGTATTGGCTATGCTATTGGCGCATATTTGGGTGCCAATGCAGTGAAAAAGATTTTAGGAGAAAAGTCCGAAAATAAGATTGAAAATTTTATCGACCACTATGGCTTTGGAGCAGTTTTCGTTACACGTTTATCACCATTTCTTTCTAATGATGCCATTAGCTTTGTAGGTGGAATTCTTAGAATGGGCTATTGGAAATTCATAGGAGCAACTATGCTAGGAATAACACCTCTAACCATTTTAATTGCTTATTTAGGAGAAAATAATGACCGCCTGCAAAATGGACTCATTTGGGGTTCAATAATTAGTATCTTATTATTTATTGCTTATGTTTGGTGGGATAAAAAACATAATTCAAACACAGATTGAAAATGTGTGGATTAGGCCCGGGCTAATCTGAAAACTGTAATTTCTGGCCTGACATTAAACCTCAATGGCCATAAATTTCCTAGGGCTCTATTGATGTATAAAATGCGACCGTCATCTAAATCAATTTCTCCAGCTGAATATCTGTTATTTTCTACAGGTAACAAAGGAGGTGGCAAAAATGGCGGCTTGAACTGCCCACCATGGGTATGTCCTGATAAAATCCAGCCTTGATAACCATTCCAAACATCTAAATCGCATACATCAGGGTTATGGCAAAGTGCTATATTGGCTTTCTTTGCATCATACAGATCTGTAGCATGCTTAGGGTGAAAGTTAGCACCCCATAGGTCATCCAAACCAATAAAATTGAGTCCGGCAAATTCCTTTTGCTCATTCCGTAAAATTATAATTTTAGAATTTTTCAGAATAGATATTATCTCTTCTGCTACAGCATTTTCTTTCCATCCTTTACCATAATCATGGTTGCCTAAAATGCCCACTGTTCCATACTTACCTTTAGTTGCAAATTTGAGGACCTTCTTAAGTTGCTCAAATTGCTCAGGTGATTCATAAGTAACATAATCACCAGTATAGGCTACAAAATCGGGCTTGAGTTTTTGTGCCTTTTTGAATGAATCGATAATATATTGAAAGTCAAATCTATTACCCACATGTATATCACTTATTTGAATCAAAGTTTTCCCAACCAATTGCTTAGGCAAATTTGTCACTGGCATATTTTTATGAACAAATTCCAGCCAAAAAGGCTCTATTCTCCAGATATAAAGACCTGTAAGTGCGGTTAGCCCTGCTAAACCGGATAATCCTTTAATAAAATTTCTTCTTTTCAATTGTTCAATTTATATATTATAGATCAAAAGATATACCTGTTCTAAATGAAAAAATTAATTTTGTAATATCTACGATTGGCTTGTCTTCATAGCTTATATCAAAGGTATTTGTCCATGATAGACGAGAAGTTAATTTTGAGTTTAACACAGTTGTGCTACTAACCCTGTTCCTGAATTGGTTAATTTCATTATCATAACCAGTTTGGTAATAATTAACGGTATTCAGATCAATAAATTCATTGATTGTGGCTCTGAATGATAAATAATTAGTGCTTTTAATAAAATTAGCTTCAATAAATAGGTCAGAATTGGGTACCTGCCATTTTTCGTATTCGTACATGGCTCCAGTGCTTAAAACTAAAGATATTTGATCATTTTCAATTAAGCGAAATCTAATAGCACCTCCTGTAATCCAACGTGGGTCTAAACCACGAAAATTATCATATGAGTACTGAACAAAGGTTTCATAATTTATAGATTTAGCTCTTAGAAAATTCACCCTTCCATGCAAAAACCCAAAATTTAAGAAATCATTATCGTTTATTTTTAAGTAATCAAACTTCCCTAAAAATAGAAAAGCATGTTTTTTTGGGTAATAAATTGAGTTAAGATCTAAGTTGTAGCCAAATAAATTCACAGGATCGTCAGCAGCTGCACTTCTGTTGTACATATTTAAACCTGCGGTTGCCTTAAACTTGAAAGATTGGGCAGTATCTTTTTCCAATCTTAATTTCTCTATATTGAGGATTTGAGCGCTACCACAAAAAGAAATGAGTGAAAAGAAAAGGATAAAAACTGGTGTTTTGAGAGAAAAAGCAAATTGAAGTTTAAAATTTGTTTTGAACATAAAAAAGCTGACTTATTTCCATTGTAAATACTTAGAAACACGTCAGCTAATTTTATATGTTACCTTATTAGATAAAATAATTAACTATTAGATTAAATATTTATACTATATTCTATTTTATTACCATTTAATAAAATCTACCTGACCTAAAGGCTCCTGAAAGAGCTACAGGGATTTCCGATTCCGCTCTAATTACACTCGCCTTGGCCTTTTGTACTCTCGCTCTCATTTCCTGTTCTGTGGCAACAGCCATGGCACGTCTTTCTTCTGCTTTTGCTTTGGCAATACTTAAATCGGCAGTGGCCTGGTCAATTTGCAATACTGCACCAATATTTATGCCTATATCTATATCTGCAATATCTATGGAAAGTATTTCAAATGCAGTTCCGGCATCTAAACCATCAGCAAGCACCTTTTTAGATATATTTTCCGGGTTTTCCAATACCTCATAATAAGATTTAGCTGTACCAATACATGAAATAATACCCTGACCTACTCTGGCTTTAATGGTTTCTTCTCCTGCTCCACCTACTAATCGTTGTAGATTTGTGCGAACAGTAACTCTTGCTTCTGCAACTAACTGGATACCATCTAAGGAAACCCCAGTAATCGCTGGTACAATTATCATATAAGGAGTTACGGAAACCTGTACAGCTTGCAAAACATCCCTACCAGCTAAATCAATTGCTGTAGCCTGTTTAAAAGTAAGTTTAAGATTGGCTTTATCGGCCACAATTAGGGCCTTAATTACATTAGTGAGATTACCGTTAGCTAAATAATGCGTTTCTAACTGGCTGGTGGTGATATCAGTAATTCCCGCTTTGGTGGCAATTATTAAGGAGTTAGCAATTAAACCGGGAGGAACCCTTCTAAAACGCATAAAAACCAATTCAAGCAACCCTATACGAACACCTGAAAATATAGCTGTTATCCATAAGTTTATAGGGAAAATAAAGAAAAAGAGCCATAAGCCAATTAAGATGGCTATAATTAAAATGATGGTGGTTACTGGCATTGTTTTTTAGAGTATTTTACAAGGCGAATGTAACAAACATTTTTGGCTTATAACCTGAGTTCGACACTTATTTTTAAATTCAGATTTTCATAGAATTCGATAGACAATGCGTCTTTTCGAAGATTAATCGAGCTATGTCGGGGGAAGACAATGCAGTATATTAGATTCTATGGATAAGTTTTACTTTCACCACCTATAAACAGCGATTTTCTTGCTAAAATTCCTTTATAATAGCCCGCTCTTACTTCAGGTTTTTTAGTTGAAACTCATCAGCCAGCTGGCGGTGCGTTCTGAATCAGAAATAAGAATCGAATTCAGGTTGACGGGTAATTATTTAATTAAGGGAGAAGATTTACAATAAATAATTCAATGTAGATAAAAAAGAGCCATCTCCTATATTTTTAGGAGATGGCTCTTTATTTTAAACTTAAATAGATTACTTTTTTCGTATTACTACACCAATAACTAGCACAACCACACTAATTATCAAGGGTGTCCAGTTGGCAGAGCTAACTGCAACATCCATACCTAAAAAACTAAAGCTTTCGGAATCCTGCATGGCCTGTATGCCAAATATAATGGTGCCAATAATTCCAAGAATGATTAAAATAGTACCTACAATTTTCATGTTGTTGAGTTTAATTAAAAAATTAGTTTTATGAAAGATACAATAAATTTTGATATCGATTTGCAAACGAATGTAATAAAATAAGGTTGTTCTCAGTTATCCTCAAAATTATAAATACATAAAGCCTGCTTAAATAATACTTTTTGAAGAGTAGTGGTTTTTAAACATACTCTATTGAAATTTATAGTCTTTAATTACAAAATCTCACATTGGAATAATTCCATTTAGCACAAATCATTTTTTACTTATTAAAAAATGCCCTATTTTTCAGCATGGATGAACTAACAGAAAAAGAGGAGAACAAACCTCCCGTAATGGGTAGTTGGAAAAACTTATATATTTTAGTATTGAGTTTTTTAGTTGTCCTTATTATCATTTTTTATACTATAACCCAGTATTACCAATGAGCACTATTGATTGGGTTGTTTTATTTGGCACATTAATACTTATTGTAAGCTACGGTATTTATAAATCTCGTGGAAGCAAGAATATCCAAGCATATTTAAAGGGTGATAATTCTATGAAATGGTGGACCATTGGTTTATCCATTATGGCTACACAAGCCTCAGCTATTACCTTTTTATCAACTCCTGGCCAAGCCTACGAGGATGGCATGGGCTTTATCCAGTTTTATTTTGGGCTTCCACTAGCTATGATAATTATTAGTATATGGATACTCCCTATTTACTATAAGTTAAAAATCTATACAGCCTATGAGTATCTGGAAGGCAGGTTTAACATTCAAACACGGGTTTTAGGAGCTATTTTGTTTCTAATCCAAAGAGGTTTAGCTGTTGGGATCACCATTTATGCTCCTTCTATTATTTTATCTACCATTTTAGGGTGGCCTTTATTTTATACTATTATAGCTATAGGTACTTTAGTGATAGCATATACTGTAAGTGGTGGTACTAAAGCTGTATCCCAAACGCAACAGCATCAAATGGTAGTGATGATGGGTGGGATGATTGTGGCAGGTTTACTCGTGGTAAAGCTACTACCAGAAAATATTGGCTTTACAGAAGCTACCAATCTGGCAGGTCATTTAGGTAAGTTAGAGTTAATTGATACTGAAGTGGATCCAAATAACAGGTACACTTTATGGACTGGCCTTTTAGGTGGGCTTTTTGTGGCGTTATCCTATTTCGGTACCGATCAGTCTCAAGTAGCACGTTATTTATCAGGAAAAACCTTAACAGAAAGCAGGCTAGGGCTTATTTTTAATGGGTTACTTAAAATACCAATGCAATTTATTATTCTTTTTATAGGTGCAATGGTTTTTGTTTTCTACCAGTTCAATCAACCTCCGGTTTTTTTCAATCAAGGTGCCATCGATTTAGTATATGAGCATCCTGAAAATGCTGAGAAATTTAAAGCGGTGGAAAAAGACTATTCTGATTTATTTATTCAGAAGAAGGCGATGATGGAATCATTAGCTATTACCGATAATGAGACTGAAATCGAATCGCTTAAAAAGGAAATAAAAGTAATTCAAAACAGCGAAAATGAATTGAGAGAAGAAGCCAAATCAATAATTAAAGCCACCGATGATAAATTAGAAACGACAGATACAGATTATGTATTTATCAGTTTTGTAATGAAATACCTTCCAGCAGGGGTAATTGGACTCCTTTTGGCTGTTATTTTCTCCGCAGCCATGTCCTCAACTGCTTCAGAGCTTAATGCACTTGCATCCACAACAATAATTGATGTTTACAAAAGAAATATTTACAGAAAAGGCAGTGAAAAACATTATTTAGTTGCCTCTAAATTATTTACCTTAATGTGGGGTATTATTGCAATACTTTTTGCAAGTTTTGCTGGTTTGTTAGATAATCTTATTCAAGCTGTAAATATATTAGGGTCAATATTTTATGGTACTATCTTGGGTATATTCCTAACCGGATTTTTTATTAATTATATAAAAGGAAATGCAGTTTTTATAGCCGCCTTAATAGCACAGTCAATCGTTCTTTACTTTTATTTTTATACTGAATTGGCTTACCTGTGGTATAATGTAATAGGCTGTGGTTCTATAATATTAATAGCCTTAATTTTGCAATTCATCCAAAACCAATCTCGTAATTCTTAAAATATTTGGTGATTTCAATGTGCTGTCGTATTTTTCTATATATTTATAAATATGCTTAGAAAAAGTATTTTAATTTTATTTTTATGTGCAGGATTTTTTCAATTATCTGCTCAAGATGCCGAATTGGCTAAAATTTATTTAGATCAGGCAGATCAGGTATATGCAGAGGCTAAAGATGCAATTGAAATAGCAAAAGAAATATATATTCAGGCTACTGAGGCAGATACAAATAATATCCGAGCCAACTATATGGCTGGTCGTTTGTATTTAGAAACGGTAAATAGAGATTATTCTGCTAAATATTTTGAAAGGGTTAAGCGTCTAGATCCTAAATATAAATTCAATATTGATTATTTAATAGGGCGAGGATATCAATATGGGTTGGAATTTGAAACAGCTCTCAAATTTTTCGAATCCTACAAAAAACGACTCTTGGCTAATAAAAGCTATAGAGGTGGTGATGTTACTTCCACAACAGAAGTGAATGAACGTATAGAGGAGTGTAAAAATGGTTTAGAAATTATTGATATGCCATCTTTATATACTATTGAAAATGTTGGTGAAAACATCAATTCCGCTTGGCCTGATTATGCCCCAGTACTTAGTGAAGATGAAACAGTAATGATCTTTACCTCGAGACGGCAGGAGGATAATACAAATGAAAACGTGGATAAAGATAATTTCTATTACGAAGATATATATATGTCAAAACGAATAGGAATTACCTGGCAAAGAGCAAAAAATATAGGTTCAACAATTAATACACCTTATCACGATTCTAACTTATTTCTATCAGCGGATGGTAAAACACTTTATATTTATTCTGATACAGGTAACGGGGATATTTATTATTCTACAGAGAGTTCTAATGGAGAATGGTCTAAACCGCAACCAATTCCAGGAAGGATAAACTCAGCGGGTTTTTCTGAACAATCTGTTAGTATAAGTTCCGATGGAGATTTCCTTTTATTTGCTTCCAATAGACCTGGAGGGTATGGTGGATTTGATATTTACGGTTGTTATAAGGAGGATGGAGAATGGAAAAGACCCTTTAACATGGGGCCGGAAATTAACACTAAATATGATGAAGATGGACCATTTATTGCTAAAGATGGCGTAACTATTTATTTCAGTAGTAAGGGACAAAAAGGTTTTGGAGGTTTTGATGTTTTTAAAACTTCTTATAATGCTGCCTCAGAAAAATGGAATAAACCCGAGAATTTAGGCTACCCCGTAAACACTGTTGATGATGAAGTATATTTTTACCCTACTGCTGATGGTAAAAGAGGCTATTTGGCTTCGGTAAGGGAAGAAGGTCAGGGATTTACAGATATTTATATGGTTAAGTATACTGGTAATTTAGGTCAAACCGCTAAATCCAGAATTTTAGATTTGAAAAAGAAAGATAATCAATTTATATCGGATGAAGATTTAGCCAAGAAGTTATTAATCGACTCAGTTTTAAACATTTCAGCCTATCAGGTTTACTATGAAGTGAATTCAGCTGAAATACTACCTGAATTTGAAAAGAGATTAAGTGAAATGGGTAAATTTCTGAAAGGCAATATTAATTTAGGAGTACAAATATCAGCATTCTCCTCTTCGGATGGTAATTTAAAGTACAACTTAGAGCTATCTAACAAAAGAGCTCAGGCAGTAATGCAATACTTTAGAGAGATGGGTATTGAAGAAGATAGAATGGCAGCGAGAGGATTTGGGGTATTAACAGGTACTGAAGACAAAAGCAGAAGGGCAGAGGTGAAGATTATGGATTTATCCAAATTTAGTGATTGATAATAAGCTGGTGCCACTACAAAGAAGGGCAAAAAAAAATCTCATTGAGCGCAAACTCAATGAGATTTTTAAATCCTTATTTTCTTTTTTATTTTAAGCTTGCGATCAAGTCTTCATTATTTTTCACATAACCATAATCTCCACCCTTATTATTTTTAGCTAACTCCATAGATTTTTTCGCTACTTCTATGGCTTCTTTCTTTTTACCAAGTTTAGCTAAAATTTTAGCTTTTAAGTGTAGGTTCCAAAATTGCTGGCTATTGTTTCCTTCTTCCAAATAAGCATTCACCCATGTTAAAGCCTTATTCAAATCTTTGTCAGCTGTGTAAAAATAATTAGCTGCAACAATATAGTTAGAAGGATTCACCTTCGTATTCTTGTTAATTTCGTCCATTACCTGGGCATCGTAATCCACTTTAATAGGAATCTTTAAAGCGTAATTCTCCCATGCAAAGTGAATATTAGCTTCAGTCATATCTTCGCTAATATCAGAAATACTGTAAGATAAAGTTTTTACAGGACTATCTAATTTGATAGGTTTTATTTGTGCAGAAACCACTTCGTTTTCTCTTTTAAAATTATTTACTGCACCACCAATTTTAAGGTCAGAATTAAGAATAAATTCCCAGGTATCTTTCCCAGGTACCATTAATATCATGTATTCACCTGCTTTTACATCCTTACCAGCAATTTTTACATCAGTGCTTAGTGTTAAAATTGAGCCACTATTTGCACCAGCTCTCCAAAGGGTTCCAAATGGCTGTAAAAATTCTTTACCCTCACCAAATATTTTTCTACCTTTTACACTTGGTCTGAAATAAGTGATACTAACATCAGTTAATCCTACAGTAGTTTCTGTTTTAGCTTTGGCAGAGGGCTGTGGGGTATTTATTTGCCCTAAGCTAATTTGTGCACTAATTAAAAAGGCTAAAATGCCTATAATCGTTAATACTTTTTTCATAGTTATTTAGTTTTAATTTCTTTTAATTTGATGGTAATTACGAAGTAAATGTAGAAAAGTTAAATGATTAATTCAGGAAAAAAATTAGGCAGTTCAT
>JBBSPJ010000165.1:0-9677 GCA_038258905.1 Cytophagales bacterium | reverse complement strand
ATGAAAATTTATACTGGACTGCGTTATGAATTTACCGATACATATTTAAGCGAAGAAGATATTGACGGATTAGTAGACCGAGAATATGGTAACTTTTTTCCAAACTTTTCAATTTCCAATAAGCTGGCTGAAGAAAGTACTATTAGCCTGGCCTATTCAAGAAGAATAACTCGACCAAGTTTTAATGAAATTGCTCCTTTTGTATTTTTTAGTGGCCCAAATACTTTTTTTGCGGGAAACCCTGCCTTGTTTCCTGCCATTACCGATGGCCTAGACCTGAGCTACCAATTGAGAAGCTGGTGGGTTTCCGTAAAATATAACATGACAGATAATCAAATACAGCAATTTCAACCAGCAACCAATCCTGAAACTGGAGAACAAATATACAGTAGCCAAAACATGGATTATTTCAATAGCTGGGTAATTACCTCAAGCTTGCCTATTTTTATTTCCTCTTGGTGGGAAATTCAAAATGATATTTCCTTAAATCACCTTTCTTTTAAAACGCACAATGGTTTTATCGATAAAGGCTTTACATGGAACGCTAATTCCACTTTTACATTTTCTTTACCAAAAGATTTTACAATTGAAGCTTCGGGAAACTACTTTTCAGAACAATTCATGGGCCTATGGAAGAGCCAGCCTTACGGTCAAGTAGACTTGGCTATAAAAAAAGCATTTGAAAAAAGCAGCCTATCGTTTTCCTTTATTGATGTTTTTGACACTTTCAACCCTATTGACCTTGAAGGCAGCATTCTAAATGGACAAGGTAAAAGTCATGTTAACGTAGACCTTAACATACAATCTCTCAATATTACCTATACCAAAACTTTTGGCAATAATAAGTTAAAGTCAGTAAATCTTAATTCAGGATCTGAAGATGAAAGAAGAAGGGTGAATTAAAATCATATTGAATACGAAAAGCAGCTGATAGATTTAAACCTGATTGCCAACTAACAAAGTATTTATCAAAATAAAACTATCTGTGAAATTTAAAATGGGCGTATAACTGGCGCATGTAAAATGCCATGTCTAGCCTAGTTATTTTTTTATTAGAGTTATTAAACAGATTAAACCGAAATCCCTCCTTGTTGAAATTGGAAATGAAGGACCCTAAAATTATGTGAAGACTAATCGGAGGAATCCGATCTAGCTAATAGAGAACGTTAAGAGCTCCAATACACCAAAGCTCACTGACTACAATCCAGTGGAATTTCATGCGCATTTCAGTTAGCTACTTCTAATGAAGAAAATGGAATTTAAATGAAGGCTAGAAAATATGATTTTGATTTTTCTAAGGGGCATATCGTAATGTTTCAAACCTTTTCAAGAAGATAGTAAACTAATATAAGGATGAGTTCAATCAAGCTTGATCTTGTTTCTACATATGAGATGAAGTAAACTCACCAAAATTCTTCAATCCTCAATCCAATCTTTATACATCATATAATTCTTGGCTGTTCTATCAAAGATTTTATGCATCTCTACATCTATTTTCTTTACCTTTTTAGCAGGCACGCCAGCGTAAATAAAGCCTGATTCCACAATTGTATTTTCCAAAACCACTGCACCAGCAGCCACAATAGATTCTGATTGAACCACAGCATTATCCATTACGATGGCTCCCATTCCTACCAAAGCCCTATCTTCTACAGTACAACCGTGTATAATTGCCTGATGACCAATAGATACATCATCACCAATTGTAGTAGAAGCTTTTTGGTAGGTACAATGAATAATGGCACCATCCTGAATATTGGTTCTATCTCCTATTCTAATACTATTGACGTCACCACGGACCACTGCACACCACCATATACTACTTGATTCACCTATTTCTACATCTCCCACTATCACTGCATTGTCAGCAACAAAGGTATTTTTACCTATTTTAGGAGAAACACCTCTACATTTTTTTATTATTCCCATATAAAATATAATCTTATTAATACAAACCTAAAAACTGATAAAATAAAGTTAAAAATACAATTAAAGTATGAACATATTAATTGAAAAATCGTAATTCTCACATTCAATAATGAAAACCACTAATAACTATGAAAATTTTAAAAACAACAAGTATTTATGCAATTGCACTACTAGTAGCTGTAGCTTGTACTTCAAATCCTAAAGGAGATGAGGCTGAAACAAGCGAAGCGAAAGAAGTAACAGAGAGTGAAGGAAAAGAATTGAAAGTATCTAATGAGGATGCCGAAATGGAATTTGTTGGAACAAAACCAACAGGTAGACACTATGGTAATATCACTTTAACAGACGGAACTATTAAAGTTGCAGACGGTAAAGTTACTGGTGGAAAATTAGTTTTCGACTTAAATCAAATAACAATTACTGATTTGCAGGGTGATGAAGAAAATCATGCTAAATTAGTTGGTCACTTACAGTCAGACGACTTTTTTGATGCAGCTAATCACCCGAATGTAACTTTTGAAATAGTTTCAGTTAAGCCTTTAAACGGAAGCGGTGATGCTTCTTATGAGTCTTATAAAGAAGATATGGAGCAACCGGCAGAAGGAGAGAAAATAATGGAAGTAGAAGATTATGAGTTAGAAGGCGCTACGCACGAAATTACTGGTAATTTAACTATGAGAGGTAATACTTTAGCAATTACGGTTCCTGCTAAAGTAAATGTAACTGAAAATTCAGTAGAAGCTTTTACCAATTTCAGCATAGACAGAACTAAATGGGGTTTAATGTATGGTGATGAGTCTAAAGCTGTTGATAAAGCAAAAGACCAATTCATTTACAATACAGTAGGTGTAGGCTTCAACGTGAAAGCAACTGCCGAAAATATGTAATCTTTAAAAAATTTAATAAAAGCCTTGCCTATCGGTGAGGCTTTTTTTTTGATCAATAATTACTGAAAGTTTAAGAGTACTGATTGAATATTGCAATAATTATCATCAATTTTGTATCACATTATCCCAATGATTAAATTGAGAATTAAGCTACCTTTTCCAAACAAAAAAATTAATAGACTCTTGGAGTGGGCTAATCAACAGTCATTTTTTTGCTATTTTAATCCTCAACAAACGGCTGACTATCCTCATAGTACTTTTCCGCACCAGCTAGTAATTGGAAATGAATCAATTTCGTTAAATCCTACTAATTATTTTGACTCACTCGAAAAATATATTGCTAATAACCCTAAAAAAGCTGTATATGGATACTTTTCTTACGATTTAAAAAATCAGGTTGAGCAATTAACCAGCGAGAATATTGAAAATATAAACTGGGAATTATGCGGTTTTTTTATTCCTGATTGTATTATTAATTTTTCAGATAATATATTAGAAATTGAATCAGAAGAGGCTGAGTATTACAAATCTATTATAGAAACCCTTCTTTCAGTAGACAACAACTCAGTATCCATCAAAAATTCAGCTGTAATTATTTCAGCTACCACCTCAAAGGAGGAGTATCTTCAAACAGTTTTAAAACTGAAGAACCATATTTTGGAAGGAGATATATACGAAATTAATTATTGTATAAATTTTAATGTATCATGCTCTCATTTTAATCCAATTGATATATTTCTAAAATTAAGCAATCACTCCCCTACTCCATTTGCCAATTTACTAAAATGGAAAAATCAGTATGTTTTAGGCGCCTCTCCTGAAAGATTTATTAAACTTAAGAATAGTGAATTAATTAGTCAGCCTATTAAAGGCACAGCAAGAAGGAACGAAGATAAAGCCTTAGATGAGCAAGCAAAAGTTAATTTAAAAGCAAGCGAAAAAGAAAGAGCTGAAAATCTGATGATTGTGGATTTGGTAAGAAACGACCTTGCCAGATCTTCGCAATCAGGTACTGTGAAAGTAGAAGAACTATTTGGTATTTATAGCTTCAAACATGTTCATCAAATGATTAGTACTATAACTTCCTTTAAAAAAGATACAATATCTTCTGTAGAAGCCATTAAAAATGCATTTCCCATGGGTAGCATGACGGGTGCACCAAAAATTAGAGCTATGCAACTGATTGAAGAATATGAAACTCATAAGAGAGGCGTGTTTTCAGGGAGTATCGGTTATTTTAAAGGTGTAAATGAATTTGATTTTAATGTAGTAATTCGGTCTATATTTTATGATGCATCAACAGGAGTAATAAATTATCAGGTAGGTAGCGCAATCACCCACGATTGCAATCCTGAAGAAGAATATACGGAATGCCTTTTAAAAGCTCATGCCATTGAACAAGTATTAAAGCAATAAATTATATCATAAAAGGACTGCCAAAATGTCATTTTTGACAAATATTAATTAACTTTGTGTTTCAATAATCAATTCTGAAAGATTAAAAGATTCAATCCATCAAATGAGTGATTTAATTAAAGATTTAGATATCCTAATAGAAGATAATAAAACGGAGGAAGCTTGTGGTATCCAAATTACCAAAGAGGAAAACACAGGTAAAAAACGTAAATTATATATAGAAAGCTATGGTTGCCAGATGAATTTCTCTGACAGCGAAATTGTATCATCCATTATGAAAGATAATGGTTTTGACACTACCAATGATTTTAATAATGCGGATGTAATTTTTCTAAATACTTGTTCAATAAGAGAAAAAGCGGAATTAACAGTTCGAAAGAGGTTAACAGATTTTCAAAAAGCAAAAGCCAACAAGCCCTCTTTGCAAATAGGCGTATTAGGCTGTATGGCTGAAAGGCTAAAAACCAAGTTACTAGAGGAAGAAAAAATTGTAGACTTAGTGGCCGGCCCCGATGCATACAGAGACCTACCTAACCTGGTGAAAACTGTAGATGATGGCGAAAAAGCTGTTAATACATTTTTGAGCAGGGAAGAAACGTATGCGGATATTAGCCCAGTAAGATTAAACTCCAATGGCATTTCTGCAATGATTTCAATCATGAGAGGCTGTGATAATATGTGCTCCTTCTGTGTAGTGCCTTTTACCAGAGGAAGAGAAAGAAGCAGAGATCCATTTTCAATAGTAAAAGAAGCTCAGGATTTATATGATAAAGGTTTTAGAGAAGTGACTTTACTAGGTCAAAATGTAGACTCTTATAAATGGTCGGAAAAAATAAATAATAAAGCCAAATTAGAAAAAATTGAAGGCAAACAAGAGATTGATATCATAAATTTCGCCAATCTGTTAGAAATGGTAGCTAAAGTGAGTCCGCTATTGCGCGTAAGGTTTTCTACCTCTCACCCTAAAGACATTACTGACGAAGTACTTTATACCATCAAAAGGTATGACAATATCTGTAAATACATTCATTTACCTGCACAGAGTGGAAATAGTCGTATTTTAAAAATGATGAACCGAACCTATACCAGGGAATGGTATATTAACAGAGTAAATGCCATAAGAGAAATATTAGGAGATGATTGTGGAATTTCTTCAGACATGATTTCAGGATTCTGTTCAGAAACTGAAGAAGAACATCAGGAAACGCTTAGTTTAATGGATTATGTTAAATTCGATTTCTCTTACATGTTTTATTACTCAGAAAGACCTGGTACTCTAGCCGAAAAGAAGTATGAAGATGATATTCCTCTGGAAGTTAAAAAGAGAAGATTACAGGAAATTATTGATAAGCAAAGGTTTTATTCATTAGAAAGAAATCAATTAGACTTAAACAAGGTACATCAGGTACTAGTAGAAGGTGTTTCTAAGAGATCAGACGAACATTTATCAGGTAGAAATACAGCCAATAAAATGGTGATATTCCCTAAAGAAAATTACAAAAAAGGGGATTATGTAAATATTTTAGTGGAGGAATGCACAGGTGCTACATTATTAGGCAAAGCAATTGATTAAAAAATAATACATTGGAAATACAATCAGTCAAAAATAGATTTGGGATAATTGGCAATGCCAATCAATTGAACCATGCCATAAAGGTGGCTATGCAAGTGGCTCCTACAGATATGACTGTGCTCATAACTGGTGAAAGCGGTGTGGGTAAAGAATCTTTTTCTAAAATCATTCATCAATTAAGCGTAAGAAAGCACGGACAATTTATTGCAGTAAATTGTGGGGCAATACCTGAAGGCACTATAGATTCTGAGTTATTTGGTCATGAAAAGGGATCTTTTACGGGTGCTTATGACTCCAGAAAAGGTTATTTCGAAGTAACTGATGGAGGAACTATATTCTTAGATGAAATTGGAGAGATGCCTTTACCGACACAATCCAGATTATTAAGAGTATTAGAAAACGGTGAATTTATAAGGGTCGGGTCCTCTAAAGTTAATAAAACAGATGTGAGAGTGGTGGCTGCCACTAATGTTAATCTTATTAAAGCGGTTGAAAAGGGTAAGTTTAGGGAAGATTTATATTATCGATTAAATACAGTACCTATTTTTGTGCCCCCTCTAAGAGAACGAGGCAATGATATCGAATTATTGTTCAGGAAATTTTCAAGTGATTTTGCAGAGAGATATCATGTAAATCCTATCAAATTAACGGACGAGGCTAAAAAGATTTTATTGAGCTATCGTTATCCAGGAAATATACGTCAACTCAAAAACATAGCAGAACAAATATCTTTGTTGGAAATTGAAAGGGACGTTAATGCAGAGGTAATGATGAAATATTTGCCGCAAGAAGGAAATATGATGCCTGCTTTATATCAAAATTCTGATGGAAAAGGATCTTCAAAAGATAATTTTTCTGAAAGGGATATTTTGTATAAAATTCTTTTTGATATGAGGAACGATGTGGAAGAATTGAAAAAGTTGGTTCACCGAGTGCTCAAAAATGAGAATTATGGTGATGATATTATAAAAGATCATGAGGGATTATTTGAGGTAAGGAGAAATGAATTTAAATCTGACAATGCAGATAATAGTGCCCCCTATTTATTAAGTGCAAAAGAGCAGCAAGAAGAGCAGAATGATGAATATGAACTAGAGGAAGTACAAGATGCTGAACATGAAATTGAAGATGAATCTTTATCTTTAGAAAAGCAGGAGAAGGAAATGATACACAAGGCGCTGATAAAAAATAATAATAAAAGAAAATATGCGGCACAAGATTTGGGGATATCTGAGCGTACTCTTTACAGGAAAATAAAACAATATGACTTACAAAATTAAACTTCTTATCTGTTGCATTTTTATTCTGGCAACTATGGGTTGCGGAATTTACTCTTTCACCGGAGCTTCTATTTCCCCGGATATTAAAACTATTTCTATCCAATACTTTTATAATGATGCCGGAAACGGACCGCCCAGTCTACAACAAACATTTACAGAAGCCATTAGGGATTATTATCAGCAAAATACAAGTTTACAGCTAGTTGAGAACAATGGCGACCTACAAATTGAAGGGAGTATAACCGGCTATGACGTAACACCCATTGCTGTAACATCATCAGGTAATCCAAATGAGGCGGATATTGCTGGAGGTACCAGGCTTACTATAACAGTGAAAGCTACTTATATCAATACCAAGGATGAAGCTTTCAATTTTGATAATAAGCAATTTCGATTTTATGATGATTTCGATTCGGAAAGAAATCAACTAACAGCAGTGGAAGATCAATTAATAGAAACGATAATTGATCAAATAATTATAGATATTTTTAACTCATCTGTAGCAAATTGGTAAAAATTTGTTAATTTAAATTTATATTAAAACAGAAACCGTGGATAAAGCTAGGCTTACAACGTTAATTCAGGAACCTCATCAACTAACCATTGATGATGCTAAGGCAATAAAAGAGCTTAAAGAAGAGTTTCCTTACTTTCAGGCTTTAACTCCTTTAATAGTTATCTCTGATAAAAAATTTGAGCCCTCATCTGAAAAAAACAGTTTGCCAACTGCAGCTATTTATGCATTGGATAGAAAACATTTAAAACAATTATTAGATAATAAGGCTGTTAATATTGCTGATAGTAATTTCAAGTTAGAAGAATATAACCAAGTTAAGTATTCCAATGATAACCTAAAGGTAAATGAAGATCACCTTCCTGATTCATTTTTTAATGAATTATTTGTAGAAATGGAATCTCTAAAAAAATCCAAAGAACAGTATAGGCGAATATTAGAGAAATTAGAACAGGAAGATCCCAAACCAACAATAAAAAAGACTGTTAAAACCAGCACAAGAAAAACCACTACTAAAGCACCTGCAGTTAAAAAAGTGACAAAACCAAAAGCTAAAACTGCAGTAGCCAAAACAGCAAAGACCAGTGTTGTTAAAATCACTGAAAATAAAACTACTCCAAGAAAAACTAAGGCCACGGCAAAGAAGGTAACCAAGCCCTCAAAAAAAAAGGCTGATGATTTAAATTCTGAGATCAGTTACGATTTTATTAATGAGATAAAATTAAAAGAAAAAAAGGAGATAAGTGACCAACATAAGAAAGAACAAATAGCACTTATTAATAATTTTATTGAGAAGGAACCCATACTCACTAAAAAATTCATTGAAACCGATCCTGATGCTAAAAGGGTTATAGAGGACCTTTCAGTTTCAAGTACAAGTCTATCTGAAGACGTAATTTCAGAGACTTTAGCAAAATTAATGGTGAAACAAGGCAGAAATCAGAAAGCAATTGATATTTACAAGAAATTAATTTGGAAATTTCCACAAAAAAAGACGTACTTTGCCGAGCAAATAGAGAATTTAAAAAGAGAACAATAAATACATGTTAACATTAGTCATTACTTTAATCATTTTAGTATCCATTCTTTTAGTACTAGTAGTTTTAGCGCAGAACTCTAAAGGTGGGGGATTATCCAGCCAGTTTGGTGGTTCTGGTGCAAGCCAAATTGTTGGTGTTAAACGCACAGGAGATATTTTAGAAAAAATTACTTGGGTACTTGCTATAAGCTTAATGGTTTTAGCTTTAAGCTCATCAATCATTATTAAATCTGGCAGAACAGAAGCCGGGTATACAAGTCCAAACTTAGATAGAGTGCAGGATGAAAGCCTATTACCTGGTACAGAAGGTCAACAACTATTGCCTCAAGGCGAAGAGGGTGAAGGAGAACAACCTGTAATTGAAGGTTTAGAGCAAGAAGAAGTTGAACCAACATTACCAGAATCAGAAGATGATTCTGAAGAATAAGAAAAGAACATTATCACAAAAAAAGGGAGGCTTTACAGCTTCCCTTTTTTTATGTCTCAATTTAATTATGAGTTAATATTATTTATATAAATAAGCTGAAAAACTCCTTTTAACCACAGGTAATAAAGTTTCATCATAAGGATAAGGCGCTATTGAAACCACTCTAAATGTAGATAAATTAGAGATTAAATTCATATTTCGAATTATATTGAGTTTCATTTGCTCAATAGAAGTTCCTATTGTCTTCCTGATTTTTTGAATAAAATCAGTTTGCAAACCTCTCATTTTTTCATGAGCCGTTTCAAAAATACTCACTTTATACCTATAAATATAACAGTATGGGTCGTAATTAGGATCAATCAATAATAACCCCTCATCATCTTTCAATGCCTTCACCCCTATTGATTCTATCACTAATTGCTTATCTACAGCATCATAAATATTCTTTCCTACCCCCAACTGATCTTTCATTTTAGTTAAGGAGTAGTCAAGAATTCCCTCCAATTCAGCTACGTTTTCATCATCTTGAATAATCGTCTCAAAAAACATCTTAAAGTTTTTAAAATCTAAATGCGTAAGCCTTTTTGGAAACGATTGTAATAGTTTATTTTT
>JBBSPJ010000164.1:0-9696 GCA_038258905.1 Cytophagales bacterium | reverse complement strand
TAAAGCGGCATGACCTAACCAATTCACATATAAATTGCCGGTTGTATCATTTGGAATTTTATCTTGACCGGCTTCTGCAAAAATGTAGTCTTCATTTGGCTTAGATTCAGCCTTTCTGTTCCAGTAATCTTTAATAATACTTGGTGTTTGACTAAAATCTGCACTTGAGGTAGGAATTACGTTTTGAAATTTTCCGTCTTTATAAAATGGAGATTTTTCCATCTCTACTTGATCTGGAGCTTTGCCCACAGAAGGTTTTAGATATTTTACCATATAGAAGCCTACAATAAAAAAGGCCAACGTTATGAGAAGGCCTTTTAATAATTTTTTCAAAAATTTCATACTACCAATAAAACGGTATTTTTATGTTGAATGTTTAAACATTTAATAAGTTGTTTAAAAACATCTTAAAAAAATGTAGAACAGTTTTAAAAGATATTAGATCTTAAGCCAACTGTTTTTCATACAACTTAGCTCTTTGTGCCTGAATATTATCATCTTCCATATACTCATCATAAGTTTTTAAACTATCAATGATACCATTAGGAGTGATTTCTAGTATTCTATTAGCTACTGTTTGTGTGAATTCGTGGTCATGAGATGTGAACATCACAGTACCAGGAAAATCTTTCAAACTGTTGTTAAAGGCTTGAATGGATTCCAAATCCAGGTGGTTAGTTGGTTCATCTAACATCAATAAATTACCACCAGCTAACATCATTTTTGATACCATACAGCGCACTTTTTCTCCCCCGGAAAGGACATTCACAGATTTGAAGGTTTCTTCTCCGGAGAAAAGCATTTTACCTAAAAAGCCTCTGATGTACACTTCATCTTTTTCCTTGGAATAGTTTCTTAACCAGTCGATTAGGTTCTCATTCGATTGAAAGTACTCATCATTGTGGTTAGGTAAATAAGCCTTGGTAATGGTTTGGCCAAATTTAATTTCACCTGAGTCAGCCTTCATTCTGTCATTCAGGATTTCATAAAAAGCAGTAGTAGCCAAACTGTCTTTGCCCACTACCGCTATTTTATCCCCTTTATTGACAAATAAATCTAAATCATGTATTAATCTCTTGCCTTCTACAGATTTTGATAGCTTCTCAATCTGTAAAATCTGATCACCTGCTTCTCTATTTTGGTTAAAAATAATAGCCGGGTAACGCCTGGTAGAAGGCTTAATATCTTCTACACTAATTTTATCTAATAATTTCCTTCTGCTGGTTGCTTGTTTCGATTTAGAGGCATTTGCACTAAATCTGGCAATAAACTCCTGCAATTCTTTCTTTTTCTCCTCCGCTTTTTTGTTGGAAGAGCTTTTTTGGGTTAAAGCTAACTGGCTAGATTGGTACCAGAAGCTATAGTTACCGGAAAACATGCTGATATTATTAAAATCGATATCTACAATATGGGTAGAAACCGTATCTAAAAAGTGTCTATCATGAGATACAACAATCACTGTGTTTTTAAAATCCAACAAGAAATCTTCTAGCCATGCAATGGTGTAGATATCTAAATCATTGGTAGGTTCATCGAGGATCAACACATCAGGATTGCCGAATAAAGCCTGAGCCAGCAAGACTCTTACTTTATAGCTACCATTAATTTCTTGCAGTTGCTTGTAATGATGTTCCTCTTCTATGCCCAAGCCACTCAATAAGGACGCAGCATCAGATTCAGCATTCCAACCATCCATTTCAGCAAATTCTTCTTCTAATTCAGACACTTTGATGCCGTCTGCTTCTGAAAAGTCGGGTTTGCTATACAATTCTTCTTTAGCTTTAATGTTGGCCCATAACTTATCATGCCCCATCATTACTGTATTCAATACAGTGTGCTCATTAAATTCGTTGTGGTCCTGCTTTAGCACAGCCATTCTTTTACCGGCATCTAATGAAACAGATCCTTTGGTCGGAGTGACCTCACCTGATAAAATCTTTAAAAAAGTGGATTTTCCGGCTCCATTGGCACCAATTACACCATAGCAATTGCCTTGAGTGAATTTAATATTTACTTCGTCAAAAAGTACTCTTTTGCCAAACTGGACGGTTAAATTATTAGTAGTAATCATATGCTATTTTTTCAAAGTGCAAAGGTAGCAAGTTTTCATTGGATGCTTAAATAAATTGTCCAATAAAATAGAACTACAAAATATTTTAAGGTTAACTTAACTAAATTAATAAAGATTCATTAGAAGTTATTTACTTTAGTGAGTGAACCCCCAATGCATTTATTTGTCATAACTTAATATCTGCAAATGATAAGCATTTTACTTACCTAATAATTGGGCGACTTAATAAATGTAGGAGTGAATATTGTAACAGAGACTATAATTTGGTAAAATGCAGCATATTAGAATTTTTTCTACGAATTAATGGAAGATAATTTATATCAAAAAGCTGGAGAGTGGCGGGAGTTCTTATTAAGCTATTTTCTGAATCAAACAAAAGTTAATAAAGATTTTCTGCAAGAAAAGGTATCTTTTATATTTAATAAAAAGCAGGAACTTAATGACTCTGAGGACTTTAATCAGCTTGATAAAAATAAACAGGCTATTTATAACTATGTAAAAGAACAATTTGATAAACGACCTGGTAACCTTTTAATTACTGATGTTCACCCTGCTCTTTTTCTAGAAGCAGAAGAAATATTGATGGCGCTTCCTGATGTATTAATTAAGCAACAAAATCCCTATAGGTTTCAGGTTTTAAAGGATGATAAGTTATACTTAAAGTTTTTAAAATTCTTTAAGATTTTATTTTACAGTATTTCCATAATTCCTTTTCGATTTGCTAATATTTTTAGAAAAACGAAAAAGCCTTTAAAGTATTGGAAACATCAAATCCATATAAAGAAACAGTTTAAAAAGCATTTGATCATCGGTTTCTACAGCGAATGGATAGATTTGGAAAATCAAATACAGACAGAGTTTCTAAGATCCTTAAGTCAAATAAAAAATTTCGAAAAATTCTATCATACTTCTAAGGAAATTCAGCTGCCTAATATTGATGATTTTTATGATGATGATTTTCAAAAAAATATTAAGAATCAAGTTAACGATTGGTATAATCAGGCAACAGACAGCTTGGGAATTGATTATGAATTAGAGGGCACTTTAGAATATAAATCCAGGAAAATCTCTGATAATACTTTACAGAAGGAGCAAAATAAAGCATCAAAAAAGTGGGAGAAAAGGCATCATCAATGGAAAAATACTGCATATGCCCTGTATGAGGATTGGCGTTCCGAGCTAGAGCTCTCTGCTTTACAAGCTTTCATTCAGGCAAGTGCTGCAGATTTATCACAAAATATTATCAGGTGGCAACAGAAGGTAGATAAATCTTTTTTAGAGGAAATTGATAATTTTTTAGTTCAATCAAATGCGATATTTGAATTTGATAAGGAAGGTAATAAAGAGGAACTGAGAAAGAAAATTACACAGGTAAACTATCAAACCAAGAAACAATTAGATCAGGGTCTGCTTCAGAAATTACAGGAAACACTATCCAAAAACACTATTCTTAATCAATTAGATAGGTTAGAACATCAAATAAATGATAGGATTGATAAGCTAGCCAACCAATATGTAGTTACAAAGAGTAATCTTTTTAATCAACCATTATCTGATAGTGATCTGTCTTTAATTTCTAATTTCGAATTACTATCATTCGAAATTGAGCCTAAGCTAAATGAGGAGCTGGAAATTTTAAAGAGCACTATTTTCCAAAAGATGGGAGAGCTTCTTATTTTAGTAGGGGATATTGATGAAATGATAAGTTATATGCTTAGCACCGCCAATAATGCCTTAGATTCTGAAAATAAGGAGGTGGAAGCAATCAAGATCATTTCAGATGGTTTCGATAGAGCTCACAATAAATCTGAAGAGGCTAAAGTCCTGCTAAATGAAATCATTAAACAATGTAATGATGATTTAAATAGATTAAAGCAGGAAATTATTAAAAACCTGCAGGACCTAAAAGAAAATGAGAATGTATCTGAATTAAGATTACGCATTAATAAAGCCAAAGCAATTCAAAAATCGGAAGCATTTACTCAAAGGATCAAATTTGAAGCCATTAAATTATTTGCGGTTGGTAAAAAGTACAGTTTAACTGCCTATCATAAAATAATAGAAATCAAAGATGAATTAAGTAAAAGGTTTTTAGCTTCAAGCACCGCTATTCAACCCAATAGAGAAGTTTCTGATTTTTTAAATGAGTCTAATAGCATCATTGATAAACTTCCTATTATATATAAAAGACTTTATGCTATTGAGCCTTTAAATGATGTAATTTTATTTGAAGGAAGGGGAGAAGAAATTAAAAGGTTGGAGCAGGCTTACAAAGCCTGGGATGCAGGAAAATACGCGTCTGTGCTTATCACAGGGGAGAAATGGAGTGGACTGACATCCTTAATTAATTATGGAATTAAAACGCTTAAATTGCCTTATACACCGCTTAGATTTGCTTTTAAGGGTAATAATCCTGAGCCTGATTCATTCATTCAGGCTTTGGCAGAACTGCTTCAGAATGATGAACTGAATGATGTAGAAACAGTCATTCAATATTTAAGTCAAGGAAATAAAAAAGTAATAATTTTAGAGGATCTACAAAATATATTTTTACGTGTTATGTATGGCCAGAAGGCTCTTAACTCTCTCGTGGAAATAATTACAGCTACCCAGAAAAATATTTTTTGGATTACTTCTATGTCAGTTTATACTTTTAGTTATTTGGAAAGATCTTTGAAGATGAGTGCATTTTTTAGTTATCATGTACCTCTATTGGCCATGAAACCTGAAAACATCAGCCAATTAATTATCAAAAGAAACAGAATTAGTGGTTTTAAGATAGAATTTGAAGCTTCTGAAAAAGATTTGCACGATAAAAAATTCAAAAAACTTTATGAGAAAGAGCGGCAAATATATTTAAAAGACAGATTCTTTAAAGAATTGAATAATTTTGCCAAAAGTAATATCAGCATGGCACTAATGTATTGGCTGCTCTCTACAAAAAAAGTAAGCGGTCATAGTATAGTTATAAAAAACTTTCAAAAACCGGATTTAAGCTTTTTAACATCCTTACAATCCGATAGGGTTTTCATATTACAAACGCTGGTTATGCATGATGGACTAAATGAAGAACAAATAGCTCAAGTTTTATCCATGGACCTACAAAAAATAAAGTTTTTGTTATTGGAGATGCTGGAAGACGGTATTTTATTTTATCAACAAGGCATTTATATGATTAACCCTATTGTTTATAGAAATACCATTATGCTATTGAAAGGAAAAAATATGTTGATAGCTTAATTTGGTGGTTTATATTAAAATAAAAATGATTTAACATACATTTATTGAATGAAACTAAAGCAATTTTATATTACCTTTTTCTTATTTTTCCTTTGTTGGCAAGTAGTAGCTCAGGAGGATAGTACTCCTATAATCAATGATACTATAGTCCAGGAGCTAAGGGTAGACTCTTTAGTTAAAGTTGAAAAAGTTACCGTAAAAAAGTATACAAAACAGCCTATTCCGAAAACAATAGCTTTTGCTCCTGTCGAATTGAAGCAGCTATTTGCTGATACATTTAAAATTCAGCCTCGAAAAACTCAAAAAGAAGCTATAATTGATAAGGATAGCTTGTTAATCAGTCAAAAAATCAGTGATTCAGCCATTTACCGACTGGATTCAGTATTGGATCAAGCTAAAAAGGAGCAAAATATTGAAAAAACTAATTCAGAGGAAGTAGCATCGGAAGAGAAAAATGAAGTACCTGATTTTAAAAAATTCTTTTCAACCAATAATATAGTTTATAGTATTATTTTAATTCTTATAGGATATGTTTTCATCAGGGTTATTGCCTACATTCTGGATGCTATTGCAGAAAGAAGCACTACCTATAGGATTGCCTTCAAGGGATCAATTCCTATTGTGAAAATTGTAGGGTGGATCATCATTATAACCCTGATCATAATGGTGATTTTTCAACCCACAGCTTCCACTATGTTGGCTTTTTCAGCTTCCATAGGTGTAGCAATAGGCTTTGCCTCACAGGATATTTTGAAGAATATTTTCGGAGGTATAGTCATTTTATTAGATAGACCATTTGTTTCAGGAGATAAAATAGAAGTGGACAAATACTACGGAGAAGTAGTAGAAATAGGTTTAAGATCCACACGGATCGTTACTCCTGATGATTCTTTGGTTGCAGTACCTAATGCTGTAATGATGAACAGCTCCTTGTCTAATTCCAATAGTGGAGAGCCAAATTGCCAGGTAGTAGCGGAAATTTACCTTCCAATCACTATTGATACTATTAAAGTAAGGCAAATTGCCACTCAGGCAGCTACCATCTCAAAGTATATTTATTTGGAAAAGCCTATCACAATATTGTTTCTTAATGAAGTAAATAACAATCATTCCTATTATAAAATGAGGGTTAAAGCTTATGTAATGGATATTAGAGATGAATTCAAGTTTAAAAGTGATATGACAGAATTAGTTGTGAGAGAATTAGTCAATCAAAATATGCTGAATGGTAGCTTTGCAGCTAATTAATTATACTATGAAAAATGTGAAAGTGATATGGTAAATCAGTAATTTTGAATCTTAAAATCGTTTTAAATTAACAAATTAAACCTACTTAATGTATCTATTTGGTGCCAGCGGACACGGAAAAGTAATTGTGGATGTATTATTATCTAATAATATTAAAGTAAGCGGCTTTTATGATGAGGATGAAAGTAAGACGGAACTATGGGGTATTCCTGTTTTAGGAAAGACCAAAGATTTTAAAGATAAATCAAGTTCCTGCATAGTGGCTATTGGTGATAATGCCACAAGAAAAAAAGTGGCTGATTTTATAGATGGTAAATTTGGTCAGGCAGTTCATAAGAGTTGCATATTGAGTTCTCATGTGCAAATAGAGGATGGTACTGTGGTAATGGCGGGCACTGTTATCAATGCTGATACGCAAATAGGTAAACATGTGATTATTAATACTTCCGCCAGTATAGATCATGATTGTGTTATTGATGACTTTGTTCATATAGCGCCAAATTCCTCCATTTGCGGAGGTGTAAAAGTTGGAGAAGGCACCTTAATTGGTGCCGGAGCTACAGTGATACCTATGATAAATATTGGTAAATGGTGTGTGATTGGAGCAGGTTCAGTAATTACAAAAGATATTCCTGATTATTCGGTTGTGGTTGGAAATCCAGGTAGAATTATAAATCAAACGAATAATGACTGATATAGCTATTTTGGGGGCCGGTGGCTTTGGTCGGGAAGTTAATTTGATTATTCAACAGTTAATCAAAAAATATAACGATTATAATTTCATTGGCTTTTTTGATGAGGTAGATAAAACTAAAGAATTTGGTGAATATTATTTGGGTGATTTAAACAAACTGAATAGTTGGGCAGAAAGAATTTCAATTGCCATAGCTGTAGGGGATGGAAGAGTGAGAAAAGACCTTGTGAAAAGAATTACTAATAAAAACGTTGATTTTGCAAAGTTGATTTCTCCCTATGCGATAATAAATGATGTGATGGATATAGGCAAAGGAAGTATTATCTGTGCAGGAGCTAATTTCACTACCAATATTCAGGTAGATGATTTTGTTGTTGTCAATTTAAATGCCACCATTGGTCACGATTGCCATTTATCAAACTTTAGCTCCATAATGCCCGGTGCTAACCTGGCAGGTAATGTAACTTTGCATAATGCAGCTTTTGTAGGATCAGGAGCCAATGTATTGAATGGATTATATGTTGGAGATTCTGCCATTTTAGGAGCAGGGGCGGTGCTTACCAAAAATTTAGAGGCTAATAAAACGGCTGTAGGTATACCTGCTAAAATTCAATAATTTATGAGCTTATTTCAGGATTTCAAACCCTCCATTTTATTTTTAGCCAAGTTTATTGGTTTATACATCGTTTTAAATATCGTGTATGGCTTTTACCTGGATGCCTCAAAAGGTGAAGCTGATATTATGACCCAATGGGTTACAGGTCAAACGGCAGCTATTATCTCCTCTTATGAAGACGATATAAGCACTGGCCCAAAGGATGATTTAAAAAGCGTGTATATTTTTAGGGCAAAAAATGCAGTTTTATCAGTATATGAGGGTTGTAACGGACTGAATGTAATGGTCATTTTTGTTTCATTTTTGATAGCTTATGGCAGAATGGGGATTAAAATGCTATGGTTTGTACCTCTGGGTTTACTGGTAATTCATCTATTCAATTTACTTAGAATCATTTTATTATTTCATGTTACAATTTCGATGCCTGATTTCTTATATTTCAGTCATAAATACTTATTTACCGCTTTTATTTATATTGCAGTTTTTGGCATGTGGACTCTATGGATTTTTAAGGTAAATGAAAAGTAAAGAGCTACTTCAGCCTGACAAACGACTTCGAATTATACTTATCTCGCTAAGTTGTGCTGGTTTAGGTTTAGTTTTTTTAGGCCAACGCTGGGATTATAGTGCACTATTAGGCCTAAACGAAAATCATCAGGTACAATTTATCGTCAATAGGGTAATTCGATTTTTAATCAATGATAACCTGGTTCTTCTACTCATTTATGCCATTTTTTACGATAAAAAATATGTGAAATTTGGCTTAGCGGTTGAAGCTTTTGGTTTTTTATTCTTACTTATTCCATACTTCATTCTAAAATACAGCTTTGAAATTAATCCCATGTACATCAGTTTTATACACAGACTCATCATCAACCCTACACTCATGGTACTATTAATTCCTGCTATTTATATTCAGAAAAATTCTAAGCATATTCATACCAAAGAGTAAATCACAAATTCATAATATGTACAGCGGCAATACCGGCAGTTTCTGTTCTTAAGCGACTATTGCCAAGGCTAACTATTCCAAAACCAGCAGACTTCGCAGTTTCCACTTCCTTTTCGCTAAAATCACCCTCAGGGCCTATTAAGATTAAGGTTTCCTGATCTGCCTTTAATATATCTTTAAAATGTACAGGGTTTTCGAAATCAACATAAGCGAGGCATTTTAGGGATGAATCTGCATTTTTAATAAAATCTTCAAATGCTATCATTTCATTTAAAATAGGAAGGGACGCTTTACCGGATTGTTTCATAGCGCTTATGGCTTTTTTCTCAAGTCTTTCTAATTTCAAGACCTTTCGTTCGGAATGGTAACAATTTAAAAAGCTTATTTCATCTACGCCCAATTCTACTGATTTCTCAATAAACCATTCCATTCGGTCTAAATTTTTAGTAGGAGAAATGGCAATATGTCTTTTAAATGCATGAGGTTTCTCAGAGCTGGTATTCAGTATTTCAAAACCACATTTTTTATGATTAGCTTCCGTTATTTTCCCTTCGTAGAAATTTCCTTTACCATCAATTAGGTGTAAAATGTCTCCATTCTGTTTTCTAAGCACTTTAACACAATGCTTAGATTCCTCTAAATCAAGAGATTTTACTTGAGGCAATAATGGCTGATAGAATAAAATCATAGTCAAAATTAAATAATATCTAAGGAATTATAGGTATCTGACGTTATAATTTAGGCCTTTACTTTTTCCTGCTGGAATACAAACAGCGAAATACATTTTTTAATTAGCCTTATTCCTTTATTTTTGTGCCTTTCTGAAAATATTTTATGGATTACATTAGAGGGCTTATTGGATTGCTGGTATTGGT
>JBBSPJ010000163.1:0-9793 GCA_038258905.1 Cytophagales bacterium | reverse complement strand
TTCTTTTTAATCTCAATGGTGTGAGTGGCTATAATGCTACCATTTTTAATTCGCATGAAATTGATAAAATCATTCTTCTCTTCAGAAATAAGGGTGCATACATCTATATCTGTTAACCTTGGATTTACGACTAAAGATTTAGAATGAAATTTCTCAAGTAAATCATATTTCTCTTTATATTTTTGGGCTCTTTCAAAATCTAAATTTTCTGCAGCCTTATCCATGTGCTCTTTAAAGTACTGTTTAGGTATTGCCAGATTGCCTTTTAAAATCTGTTCTGCCAATTCTATATCTTTATAATAGTTTTCATGGCTTTGTAAGCCTTCACAGGGTCCTTTGCAATTTCCAATATGATACTCGAGGCATACTTTAAATTTTCCTCCTTTTATATTAGCATCACTTAAATTGAGCTTGCAGGTTCTAATATGGTATAATTTCCTTATTAGTTCTAGCACATTATTCATAGCTCTTACGCTTGCATAAGGGCCAAAGTAGGTGCCACTTCTAGCTATTCTTTTCCGCGTTGCTATTATCCTTGGGAAAGGCTCATTTGTAATGCATAAATATGGAAATGTTTTATCGTCCTTTAGAAGAATATTATACCTGGGCTGTAATTCCTTAATGAGGGAATTTTCTAATAAAAGGGCATCAAATTCAGAATTTACAATTGATATTTCAATTTTATAAATTTCGCTTACTAGCCTTAGAGTTTTTCTATTATGTGTTTTAGCGGAATTAAAATAGCTGGAGACTCTATTTTTAAGGTTTTTAGCTTTACCTACATATATGATTTTACCCTCGGTGTTATGGAATTTGTAAACTCCCGGTGCCTGAGGTAATAAATTAAGTTCTTCTTTTTTAAAAAAGGGAGATTCATACATATTATCTTACAATAGATTAATGTAACCTATTTCATATAGTGCTTATATGAAATAGGTTTTGGCGATCAAAGACTAAATAGAAAATTTAAAAAGCAACACGAAGTATTATTAGTGTTGTTGAGATTAATTCTCTCCTATTGAATGTCATCCACATCAAATTGGTTCACCTGTTCTATTGAGTCAGTCACATTCATTTGCTGCATGTTATATCTGTCGCAGTCAAGTTGAATATTGAAATCACTTGGTTTCTGAAATTCTTTTTTAGTAATACCTAACTCTTCATCCGCATATACTTTTCTCATAAAAATTTCCCAGATAGGCATGGCCATTCTCGCACCTTGCCCAAGCGCAATACTTTTAAAGTGAATACTTCTATCATCACCACCCACCCAGGCTCCGGCCACTAAATCACTGGTTACTCCCATAAACCAACCATCTGAAAAGTTTTGTGTAGTACCTGTTTTAGCCCCAATTTCATTATCGGCTCTCAACTCTCTGTCTAAGCCCAAAGCTGTACCACCAGACAATTCTGTTGCACCCTTTAACATATGTAGCATGGCATAGGCTGTTGAAGAACTTAAAGCTTCTTCCGTTTTAGGAACAAATTGCTGTAATATTTTACCATTTTTATCTTCTATTCTTTCAATGTAAAAAGGCTTGGTATAGAAACCATCGTTAGCGAATGCGCTGTAAGCACCCACTAATTCGTAAACGGAAACATCTGAAGTTCCCAGGCATAGCGCCGGTACTGCATCCAATGGGCTTTCAATACCTAATCTTTTGGCATAGTTTACAACCGTTTCAGGGCCAATTTTCCTCATCATGTAGGCAGTTCCGGAATTCAGAGATTGCGCCATTGCATGCCTAATGGACATGGTTTCCCCGGTATATTTTCCGGTAGAATTTGCAGGTGTCCAGGTAGGAGGGTCTCCTACAACCTCAAAAGTAACGGGCACATCCTGAATCTGGTAACAAGGAGAGTAGCCATTATCAATAGCTGATGCATAGACAATAGGCTTAAAGGTTGAGCCAGGCTGTCTTCTGCCTTGTTTTACATGGTCGTATTTAAAATATTTATAATTGATACCACCCACCCAAGCCTTGATATGGCCATTATTTGGATCCATAGCCATAAAACCTGTGTTTAAGAAGTTTTTAAAATATCTGATAGAATCAATGGTACTAAAAACAGTATCAATTTCACCATCCCAGCTAAAAACCTTCATTTTTTTCTTCTCATTCAATTTTTCGAAAATTTTGTCTTCGTCACCGTCATATTCTTTCTTTAAGTCTCGGTAATATTGTGTTTTTTTGGCTTCATTGATCAGAAAATTCTTTATTTCTCTGCCTTTTTCATCTCTCCATGGGTTTTCACCATCCCAATGTTTGTTAAATAAGTCCTGCTGGTAAGCCATATGTTGCTCCACCGCTTCCTCAGCATACTTTTGCATACGGCTATCAATGGTAGTATATATTTTCAATCCATCTTCATAAAGATCATAGCCATTTTCTTTCGACCATCTTAATAAATCCCACATAATAGTACCCCTAAAATAAGTAGCTAAGCCATCATTATGATTCTTTACATTATAGTCTAACTCGATAGGTTTTGCCCTTAAGGAGTCAAAAGCTACATCATCAATATAGCCGTATCTATGCATCTGGCCTAGTACTGTATTTTTTCTATGGAAGGCATTTTCTGGCTCATAAACCGGGCTATATAGATTGGGGTTTTTACATAACCCTACTAATACCGAAGCTTCAATTAAGCTTAATTGATCTGGAGTAGTATTGAAGAAGGTGCTTGCAGCTGTTTTAACACCAAAAGCATTACTCCCAAACTCAAAAGTGTTGAGATACATAGCGATGATCTCTTTTTTAGTATAGGATTGCTCAAGTTTTACTGCCACTAACCATTCTTTCATTTTGGCAATAACTAAGCCTAAACCGGGTACATCATTTAGTGTGCCATTAGATAAGTCGCTCCTGGTTCGGAATAAAATTTTAGCTAATTGTTGAGAAATGGTACTTCCACCACCTGAACTCTTATTAAAAAGTAGAACAGATTTAAAAAATACACGACCTAAGCCACGTAAATCAATCCCTGAATGCTCCGTAAATCGAACATCTTCAGTAGCAATTAATGCGTTTACCAAGTTAGGTGACAGTTCATCGTAGGTAACCTGGCTTCTGTTGTACCTAAAATACTTTCCCATTTCTACATTATCTGCAAAGTAAAGCACAGAAGACAAATCGCTCTCAGGATTCTCAAGGGATTTTAAGCTAGGTAACTCACCATACCATCCATTAAAATTAATGCTTATAGTATAAATAAAGGTTGCAAAAAGTAAAATACCACCAAAGAATATAATCCATAGGGCCATTATTGCTTTTTTAACTTTAGAATTTTGTTTTTTTTCTGATGTCATGGTGTTAATTTATAATGCTCTTTAAAGAAATCGTTATAGCTATCAGCTAATTTTGCTTTATAGAAAATCTGAAAGTTGTCCTTAGAGATGATAAAATTACTAAAATTTAATGAGTTGAAATTTTTCAAAGGAGATAAATCGCTATTAAATTTTGCATAAAATGATTCTGCCGTTTCTTTATTTTTAAATTCACTCAATAAAATCATTGAATAAGCATCATTGAAAACCAAATTACCTGCAGATAAATTCTCTTTTGCAAAATTCTCTTTTGCAAAATTTTCTATTTCATTGGGCAGTATGCCTGAAAGGGCTTTATTGTTTTCATAGATGACCACAAAGTAGTGTGGCTGATCAAAATAAGCCAGATATTTAATTTTATCGATAGCCCGCTGTTTCTCTGCCAGATTATCAACTGCCTGCAATAGTTGTTTTGAGAATTCCCATAGCTCACTCTCCGGATATTTTTTAATAAATTGCTGCAGCTTGAATACATAATTATCACGACCTTCAGTCTGAGCTGTAATTAAAGCATCCAAAAGTTTGAGGTTATCCTCATATTCATTTTCAGGGTAATTATTGAGGCCGTCAGATATATGCTTTAGGGCTATTTTATAATTACTTGAATCGTAGGCACGGAAGGCTTTTTCATAGATAACTTTTACTTTAGCACTCGCTAAATTACTTTCTTCACGGTAATTGGGGTTTTTAATTAATTTAGCAAAAATTGTTTCCGGGAATTTTAAGGTTAACTGATTAGCATATTGCTCTGCTTTTACTTTATTAATATCTTTAAAATAGATATATAAAAGGTAAAGTACCTCAGGTTTATATTCTGTTTCAGTATATCGCTCAATTAAGGTAGTGTATGTTTCGACAGCATCCTTCTTTTCTTTTAAATCAAAGTTGTAAATATTGCCAAGCTTGTAATAAGCTATTTCCATTTCTTTATTTAAGTCTGTTTTTCTATCTTCGGAGAAGGGGATTTTCGCATAAAAAGCAGATTTTTCTTGTTCTATTAATGCTGCTTCGTCTACAGGGTTTTCTGCTTTTTGGTTCGCTAACTCTCCAGCAGGCAGATCAGAGTCTTCCTCTTCTGCCACCAAATCTTGCTCGCTTACCTCGGAATCATTAATTCTCCAATTATCTTGCAATGATCTGTTGCCCCATATTCTTCTGAATTCATTTCTTCCTGCAGCTAAGGTGGTTTGGTCATAAAAATAGAATTTACCATTTCCGCCGGTGGTAGGTCTGAAAGAGGTTGTTTCATTGAAACTGGTTTGCATATTGCGGTTAGATCTATTCCTATCTTCTTTTCTTCTGAGTCGATCTTCTTCTTCCTTTTTAGCTATTTTCTCTGCTCGTTGAGTTAAAAATATGTTGTTTAACTGAGCACTATCCATTTTGGCTAAACTTAATAAGCTATCATTATTTTGAATGATATCGATTTGCTGAATAAATTCTGATAAGACTTCTTGTCTACTTTGTACTGCCGGATATATTTCTTCGTCCTTTGGCATGGTGGTAGCGGCACTATCATAATAAGCTTTTGCTAAGGGATATTCTTTTAATTCTTCAAAATATAAAATACCTAATTTATGGTAGGAAAATGATTTTTGCCTGGCATTACTCACGCTCTCTCGAATGGAGGATTTATAGTAGGGTATAGCCTCCTTAATATTACCTTGCTTAATTTCGAATTCAGCCATTTCATAATAAATCTTATCCCTGAATTCTACGTTTTTACCATCTTTCAATAACTGATCAAAATATTTCCTTATCTTCTTAACATCTGAGCCTTTACCAATTTCTGTTACCTGTGCTATATTTAATCTGGCATGGAAGGAAAATTCATAGGGAGGTTTATTACTCAAAACGTTTTGATAATTTTCATACGCCATGGCATCAAAACCTACCTGTTGGTAAAGCTGAGCTAATATATAATGAATTTTGGCTTTTTCTTCCCCTCGCTTCATCAATTCGGTAGCTGCACTCAAATATTTAATAATATTATTGGGATTATTGGTCACCTGGTAGAAATTTGCTGCCTGCAAATAAAGATTACGCTTATTCGCTTTAGTCAGTTTCTGCCTATTTAAGTAATCAATTACAGCCAGGGCGTTCTTATATTCCTCATATTCTGTAAATGTTCTGATTAAATTGATGAGTGCTTGATGTTTAGTGGGGTCATCTTTACTGTTTACATTCACAAATTTGAAGGTTTCAATGGATTCTTCGTATTCCCGATTGAGCATACGAGCTACCCCAATTAAAACATAACAATCGTCAACCCATTTACTCACTTCATGCCTTTGAATACCGATAGAGGCTTTTTTTACAATATCTTCTATTTTCTCTTTATTAGAGTTTACAATATTGGTATCTATTGGAGCAAATACTTTTAAGGTTTTATTGAAGTTGTTTTCGTGCGCTGAATTTAAATCGAACATTACCTCATCTAATTTTTCCCTGGCGATGAAATAAGCATTGAATTTTGCCGTAATATTATGGTAAGAATAGCCGACTAACCCACTATTGGCGGGAGAGCAAGCAGAAAAACCTAGTATAAACAGGTAAATAAGGGATCTATATTTGTATAATGTACTTTTCACTAAAATTATAAACGACTAAATTACATGATTCATATAATATTTCTGTTAAGAGTGTTCGATATTATGTAAATTTGCACAAATTAAACGAAAATAGAATTGCGCATCAAAAAAACAATGTCTAATTGGCTTACCACGAGGTATCAAATGGTGGTGAGAAATGAAGAAAACCTTGCGGAGGTTTCTTCAATTAATTTCACGTATGCCAAAGTATTGGTAATTAGTTTACTGGTAGTGATATTGTTATTTATTGCAAGCCTTTTCCTTGCTCAAACAACATTAGCAAAATGGTTTGATCCAAGGCACGCTACAATGGAATATAATCGTAAGCTTTTAACCCTTACTGTGGAAATGGATTCCCTTAAGAGTAAATTAAAAGCGCAGGATAAATTTATTGATAATTTTCAAAATATTTTAAGGGGTGATACGCCCTCCGGAAATTCAGTTTACCGCGAACCAGATAATGTGAGCACTGATAATTTTAATAGAGAGATGACTTCCAAACAAATTGCAGAAGGAGACTCTATTATTAGAGAAGAATTTGAACAACTTGATGTATCACTTACTACCTACAGCCGAAATAAATATTCGGAAGAATTAAAAGATATTTTCTTTTTCACCCCATTGCAAGGAATTGTTAGTTCGCCCTACGATATGTCCGTAGATCACTATGGTGTAGATATAGTATCAAAAAATAATGAGCCGGTAAAATCTATTGCTGATGGTACCGTTATATTGTCATCATGGACTCAAGAAGGTGGTTATGTAATCGCTATACAGCATAGAGCTAATTTAATTTCAGTAATTAGACATAATTCGGCTTTATTGAAAAAAGTTGGTAATTTTGTGAATGCGGGAGAGGTAATTTCAATTATTGGGAACACCGGGGAACTAACTTCCGGTCCACATGTTCATTTAGAATTATGGTACAATGGAAACCCCGTGGATCCTGAGGAGTTTATTACTTTCTAAAATAGGGAAAAAGAGATGTTTAATAAGAAGCAAGAAAAAAATCAGATGGCACAAGACGTAACAAGTTCTAGTAATACAGTAGGGAAGGGCACAACTATTAATGGAGATATTGAAACTTTTGGGAATATTAGAATTGATGGTAAGGTAATTGGTAATATTAAAACCAAATCAAAATTAGTATTGGGTAGCACTTCCCATATAGAAGGAAATGTACTTTCTCAAAATGCTGAAATTGAAGGTGAAGTGAAAGGAGTAGTGGAAATTACTGAACTTTTGGTATTAAAACCATCTTCAGTTATTCATGGAGATATTATTACAAATAAATTAATTGTTGAGTCAGGCGCAACTTTTAACGGCTCATGTAAAATGGGAGTAGCTAGTAAAAGTATTAAAATAGGAGACGAAGCAGCTAATGGACAAGCAACCCCAAAATTCAAAGAAGCCAAATCAGTATAATAGCTATATAAAATATTCCGGATTAGGAATTCAGATGGCTGTAACAATTTATCTGGGAAATCGATTGGGGATTTTTTTAGATGGCTATTTTAATACAGGATCTGAAATACTTTCGCAGATTGTAACTTTGATAGCTGTATTCCTAAGTACTTTTATGTTAATAAGACAAGTAACTAAGTCAAGCGCTGATCATTAAAATGACAAAACGATTTTTAAGATTTACTGTAATTTTTATTTCAGTATCTATTCTTTTATATATATCACATAAATACTTGCTTTCATTTGCTGGAGCCACTTTGTCCTACACTTTGTTGGATATTTACCTATTTCATTTTATAGCTAGCTTTTCCATTTGTGCAATAGTAGAATGGTTGAGTTCAAAGTTACCCAACCAGGTAGGTTACATATATCTGTCTACTATTTTTATAAAAATTGGAGTTTTTGTGCTGATTTTTAAGCCTATTATATTTGGTGTTGAAGATTTACCTATGAGCGAAAGGTTCTCTATAATAGTTCCTATGTTTATATATCTTATTATTGAGGTTATTTACAGTGGGAGCATTATGAATGCAATCAATAACAATTAAGGGTTTTTAAAAAAAAAAACAGCAATTGAATGGAATTATTACAAGCTTGTCTTGTTGATTGAAAGGGTCAAATAATCAATTTTTAATAAAATGAATTATTCTACTATTATCAGGTTTTAATTGATAATCTGAAATTTTGAGAATTAAAAGTTTGTTGAAAAAACAGTTTTAAAAAGGACTAACTTAAATAGAAATCCTTATCTTTGCACCCAAATTTGTTCGGATATAGTAAAAGTATGGTAATGGGTAATAAAACTACCGGGATTTTGTTAATATTAATTTTGCTTTTCTCTTTTCATTCAAGCTTTTCAGCTGATTCAGAAGAAGTAAGTGGAAAAATTAATTCACAAGAAGAAATCAACGCTTATATTGATCATCACTTGCAGGATTCACACGATTTTACTCTTTTTACATGGGGTGAAACCGGAGCTCACATTGGTTTTCCATTACCAGTTATTTTCTGGGATGAAGGTCTACACGTATTTTCCTCTTCAAAGTTTGACCATGGACATGAAATAGTTGAATCTAAAGGGAATTATTACAAGATATATCATAGTAAAATTTATAGGACTGACGCAGAAGGTAGTTTGTCTTATGATGAAAATCACCATCCAACTAATAAAAGACCTTTAGATTTTTCAATCACAAAAAATGTGGTAGGGATGTTATTGGCATCAGTGTTGATGTTTTTTGGATTTGTATCTTTAGCTAAGAGTTATAAAACGAAAGCAGTACCTACTGGTGTTGGCCGATTTTTAGAGCCACTAGTTATATATGTAAGAGACGAAATAGCCAGGCCTAATATTGGTCATAACTATGAGAAGTACATGGTTTACTTACTCACTGTATTTTTCTATATATGGATATTAAATTTGTTGGGTTTAACTCCATTAGGCTTTAACGTTACCGGAAATATTGCTGTAACAGTTTGCTTGGCACTAATTACTTTCGTTATTGTTCAGTTTAGTGGTAATAAGAACTATTGGAAGCATATTTTCTGGATGCCAGGTGTGCCTATTCCAATGAAAATAGCCCTTATGCCAATAGAAATTTTAGGTATGTTCACTAAGCCATTTGCCTTATTAGTTCGTCTATTTGCTAACATGACTGCAGGTCATACGGTTGTAATGGGGTTAATTGCTTTAATGATTACCCTTAAGGCAAGTTTCGGTGCAGTAGGTTCAACAGGACTAGCATTTTTCTTGGCATTTTTCTTAACAATTATAGAATTATTGGTTGCGTTTTTACAGGCTTATATCTTTACTATGCTTTCAGCATTGTTTATAGGTATGGCGGTAGAGGAAGACCATCATTAAAAGTTAATTTTTGTTTAATTTAATATAAATCAATTCACATGTACAATTTAATTGGAGCAGGTTTAATAGTAATCGGAGGAGGTATCGGTTTAGGTCAAATTGGTGGTAAAGCAATGGAAGGTATTGCTCGTCAGCCAGATGCAGCTGGTAAAATCCAAACAGCAATGATTATTATTGGAGCATTATTGGAAGGTTTAGCATTTGGTGCTTTACTTTTAGGTAAATAATAATGTAAAACCATTAAAACACATCTTGCAGCGCTAGGCTGTAAGATGCGTTTTTTTTAACAAAAATTATTACAATCTATTTAAGATACTAACACATGGAACAATTATTAAATGACTTTTCGCCAGGTTTGTTTTTTATGCAAATCATCATTTTTGTTGTTCTCTTATTATTGTTAGCTAAGTTTGCGTGGAAACCCATTTTGCAATCTTTAAAAACAAGAGAAGAGAGTATAATTGATGCTTTGCAATCTGCTGAGCAAGCGAAAGAGGAAATGGCTAAACTTCAGGCTGATAATCAAAAGTTATTACAGGAAGCTAG
>JBBSPJ010000162.1:0-9816 GCA_038258905.1 Cytophagales bacterium | reverse complement strand
AGGCTTAAAACACCTATTGTATAGGGCATTAATATAAAAGGGAATAGCTTTTTAGCGGTTAATTTATCTACCCACGGACCAGCGATAAACATACCTAAAGCACTTGCTCCCGCAAATGCGGCTAAGGAGGAGGAAACCCAGGTGTCACTCCAGCCTTTTGCTTCTCCCAATTTTAGTTGAAAAAAGAAAATAGCAGTTTAACCTGACTTCGATTCTTATTTATGATTCAGAACTCCTATAAATTGTGAGATTCGACTAAAAATTCTGATGCAATAGCGGGCTATTGCAAAGGATTTTTAGGAAGAAAATCGCTGTTTATAGGTGGCGCGGAAAAAACTTTTCCATAGAATCCAATATACTGCGTTGTCTTCCCTTGATATAGCCTGCTATATCTTCGAAAAGACGCCTTGTCTATCGAATTCTATGAAAATCTGAATTTACAAATAAGTGTCGAACTCGGGTTATTAGTAAAGCCTAAAGCAAAAACTGCTGGGGCAATCATTAAGAATGCTTTATTTTTAAGGATATCCCAGTTCGATGTTTTAGATGGCTCTAAAACTATATCTGCATCAGATTTCACTTGTTGCTTCTTTTTCTTATTGTAGAGCCAATAAATGGTGGGCATTAATACCACTAACACAAAGGCCGCATTGAGTTGCAATGACCCTCTCCAGCCTAGCCATCCTATGCATAAAGTGATTAACAAGGGTAGGGTAGCCTCACCAAAAGGATGGCCTATTGTGGCAATTCCAATGGCTTTACCTCTGTTTTTTTCAAAATAGCGGGTCATGGTGGAAACGGCTGTATGGCTCATTAAACCCTGACCAAATAATCTCATAAGGTACAAACTGAAGCCCACCATTATCACGTGAAAAGCAAAGGACAAAGAGAGTAGAGCCACCAACAAGCCTATTAAAATCATAGCCATGTATTTGCCCAACGACATTTTATCGAACTTACTTCCTAAATAAGGTAATGTTAAGGCTGATGCAACTGTAGCTCCTGCATACAAACTTCCCATGGCTGCATTCGAAAGTCCGAATACCTTTTCAATAGAGGGAATGTAAAGTGATATTAGGAAAGTTTGGCCAAAACTTGAAAAATAGGCAAATATGAAGCCGATGCTTAAAATGTAGTGATATTGTTGAAATAATTTTTTCCAGCTCCCCATTTATGGATGAATTATCTGTGTTAAATTTTTAAAAATCAGATTTTAACAAATAAAAAAAGGAAATCACTTACGCAATTTCCTTTTTTTGAAATCTATTGCTTTAATTCGTTACATGTGAATCGGCCTATTCTCTGTAGCGGCCAGGCAAGCTTCTTTTACTGCTTCCATATAGGTAGGGTGCGCATGCGACATACGTGCTACATCCTCTGCAGACGCCCTGAATTCCATGGCTGTTACACCAGTAGCAATCATATCGGCTGCTCTTGCTCCTATAATATGCATTCCTAAAATTTCATCTGTTTCTTTGTCGGCTATTACTTTTACCAATCCATCCAAATCCATACTGGCTCTGGCTCTGCCTAAAGCTTTATAGGGAAACGATCCTGTTTTATAAGAGCGGCCTTCTTCTTTTAATTCCTCTTCGGTATAACCAACTCCGGCTACTTCTGGCCAGGTATATACTACATTAGGAATTAATTTATAATGGATATGAGGTTTTTGCCCTGACATTACCTCAGCTACAAAAACACCTTCTTCCTCCGCTTTGTGCGCCAACATAGCACCACGCACTACATCGCCAATGGCATAAATATTATCAGCTTCAGTTCTTAAATGCTCATCTACTGGGATTCTGCCTTTATCATCAGTTTTCAAACCTGCATTCTCCAGATTTAAGCCTTCTGTATAAGGTCTTCTTCCTACTGATACCAGACAATAATCACCTTTCACGGTTTGCGACTCACCCTTTTCAGTCTCAAAAGTTACTTCAACTTCTTTGCCTTTATTTTCTACCTTGGTTACTTTATGCTTCAATTTTAAGTCCATGCCGAGCTTTTTCATGCTCTTTTTCATTTCCTTACCCATGGTGCCGTCCATGGTCGCAATTAAGCTATCCAAAAACTCAATAACAGTTACTTCTGAACCAATTCTTTTATAAACTGAACCTAGTTCCAATCCGATTACTCCACCACCAATAACAATCATATGCTTAGGAACCTCTTTCAATTCCAAAGCTTCTGTACTGCTGATTATTCTCTTCTTGTCAAACTTAGCAAAAGGTAATTCAGTAGGTTTGGAGCCTGTAGCAATAATTACTTTATCCGTGGAGATCTCAGATTCCTTTCCTTTCGAATCAGTCACTTTGATAGTGTTTTTATCTACAAAAGACCCCACGCCGGTATGTACATCAATCTTATTTTTCTTCATTAGGAAAGCAATTCCTTCCACATTTTGCTTCACCACTTCAGACTTCCGAGAAATCATTTGTTTGATGTCGACCTTTAAATTAGATAGGTTTACACCGTGCTCTTTAAAGGTGGTTTCTGCATTGTGATAATGTTCAGAGGAATCTAGAAGTGCTTTAGAAGGTATACAACCTACATTTAAACAAGTTCCTCCTAAGGTATTGTATTTTTCAATGATTGCGGTTTTCATACCCAATTGTGCGCATCGAATAGCTGCTACATATCCTCCAGGGCCTGATCCTATTACTGTTACATCGTATTTTGACATGTTTTTTTATTTTATGTATCTAGTACTGAGTATCGAGTACATAGTACAAAGTATCTAGTACTGAGATTTATTTTTAATTTAATTGTTTTAGGTTGTAAGTTTTAGGCACTAAGTTTCTTCTGAAAATGAAATATCATCTTTTTTAGCTGAGAAATCTTTTCAAAAATATATTCATACCTTTCAGCTTGAATGTATTGAAAATTATATGATAATTCAGCCTGGGTATCTAGCTCAAAAAGTGAACCCATTGTAATTCCTAAAAAATTATTGAACTCCTTATTACCATTTCTACCAGCTCCTTCAGCAATATTTGAAGGTAGAGAAACGGCACATCTTCTCATTTGAGAAGTCAATCCATATTTTTCTTCAGCCGGAAAACTTTGAGTTACCTCGTAAATGCTTTTAGTTAATTCCATTGCTAATAACCAAATTCGTAATTTTCTGTAGTCTTGCATATCATATTAAGTTTTGTTTGAAAACCAATATAATATTTTCGCTCTTAAATTACATTAGTAACAAAAAATACAACCTAAAACATACGACCTACAACTTATAACCTCCTTTATATCCCCAACAACAATCTTGTCGGATCTTCCAACAACTCTTTTAACCTAACAAGGAAGCTTACCGATTCTTTTCCATCAATAATTCTATGGTCATAACTTAAAGCCACGTACATAATAGGCCTGATTTTCACTTCACCATTAATGGCTACCGGACGTTCCACAATATTATGCATCCCTAAAATAGCCGATTGTGGGGCATTAATTATTGGAGTAGATAACATAGAACCAAAAATACCACCATTGGTGATTGTGAATGTTCCACCCGTCATTTCATCTATGCTTAATTTACCATCTCTGGCTTTCTTAGCCAATCGAATTACTTCAGCCTCTACTTCATTGAAAGATAATTTTTCAGCATTTCTGATCACAGGAACTACCAAACCTTTAGGAGAAGAAACTGCAATAGACATATCAACATAATCGCTATACACCATTTCATTCCCATCTATTTGAGCATTTACAGCAGGGAACTCTTTCAAGGCCAAAGTACAAGCTTTCGTAAAGAATGACATAAAGCCTAAACCTACCTCATATTTCTCTTTAAACTGCTCCTTATATTTTTTCCTGATTTCCATGATAGGCTGCATATCTACTTCATTAAAAGTAGTAAGCATTGCTGTCTCATTTTTTACGCTTACCAATCTACGAGCTACCGTTTTTCTTAAGCTCGACATTTTTTCTCTGCTCTGGTCGCGATCTCCAGTTACTTTAGGGGCAGATGAATCTGAATCTTCTTTCTTTTCTTCAGATTTGGAGGATTCAGGAGATTTGGATGCCTGCTTTTCAGCATTTTCTGCATCTTCTTTAGTAATTCTGCCGTCTTTGCCTGTGCCTTTTACCTCAGAAGCTTCAATTCCTTTCTCTTTCAGTATTTTAGCTGCTGCAGGGCTAGCATGGCCTGTTGCATAGGTTTCTTCACCTGAAGTTGATTTCTCAGATGATTTAGAATCGTTACTTCCACTGCTTTCTTTTTTATTAGATGATGGAGCTCCACCTTCAGTCACTTCAATATTACAAATAGTAGCCCCTATTTCTAAGGTGTCACCTTCCTGGGCAACAATTTTAAGGAAACCATTGGCTTCTGCCGGTAGTTCAAAAGTTGCCTTGTCGGATTCTACTTCTGCAATTATCTCGTCAAGCTCTACATAATCACCCTCAGCTTTTAGCCAAGAGCTAATGGTAACTTCAGTGATGGACTCACCAACAGTGGGAACCACCATTTCATGAGTTTCCCCCGTTTTCTTTGCACTGGAATCAGAAGATTTGCTTTCTTCTTTCTCCTCCTTCTTATCTTTCTCCTTTTCTTTATCTTTGTCCTCCTTTTTACCTTCGGCTTTTACATCTTCTTTTTTGTCAGATGAGGAGGAAGATTTCTCTCCGCCTTTAGCTTCTGTATCAATCTCGCAGATCACGGCACCTACATCAACAGTGTCGTCTTCTTTTGCGATAATTTTCAATACACCTGCAGCTTCTGCAGGAAGCTCAAAAGTGGCTTTGTCGGATTCTAATTCTGCTATAATTTCATCTTGCTCCACATAATCGCCATCTTTTTTTAACCAGCTGGCTATGGTTACTTCGGTAATTGATTCACCTACTTCCGGAACTTTAATTTCTAAACTCATTGCTTTATCAGTTGCTTAAAAAATTTATTTCTTAATATCGAATGCTCGATTTACTATATTTTCTTGTTCTGCTTTGTGTACTTTGGAATAGCCCGTTGCAGGAGAAGCACTTGCTTTTCTTGAAATCAAGTCAACTTTTTCTTTTCCATCTATAGTCCTTAAAATAAAGGTCCAGTAACCCATATTGGAGGGCTCTTCCTGAACCCAAACAATTTCAGGTTTATTAAATTTAGCTAATGCGTCATCTACCTGTTTCATTGGGAAGGGGTGAAGCTGTTCAATTCTTATGATAGCGACATCTTTTCTTTTATCAGACTGCTGTTTTTCCAGTAAATCATAAAATACTTTACCGCTACAAAGTAGTACACGCTTCACGTTTTTATTTGTCACGTAAGGGTCTGTATAAATTTCTTTAAATTCTCCTTCAGTAAAATCTTTTATTGGTGAAATCACTTTAGGATTTCTTAATAAAGATTTAGGTGCAAATTGCACCAATGGTTTTCTGAATTCCCAGTTTACCTGCCTTCTGAACATGTGGAATAAGTTTGCAGGAGTGGTGATATTGGTTACTATTAAATTCTCTTCAGCCGCTAATTGCAAAAATCTTTCAGGTCTTGCGTTCGAGTGTTCAGGACCCTGGCCTTCATAACCATGCGGCAATAGCATGACCAAACCATTCATTCGCTGCCATTTACTTTCTGCAGAGGTAATAAATTGGTCAATCATCACCTGTGCTCCGTTAGCAAAATCACCAAATTGTGCTTCCCAAATAACTAAAGCATTAGGAGTGGCCATGGCATAACCATATTCAAATCCAAGTACGCCAAATTCTGATAATAAAGAGTTGTAAATTTTAAACTGCTCTTTCTGATCTTTATCTATATGGTTCAGATTGCAATACGGCTCGTTGGTTTCAGCATCAAAAACGTAGGAGTGCCGATGCGAGAAAGTACCTCTTTTAACATCCTGACCTGACATCCTAACAATGTTTCCATCCATTACCAGAGAACCGTAAGCTAATAATTCAGCATCTGCCCAGTTAAGTTTTTCTTCCTCAAAGAAATTTTTCTTTCTTTCTTTAAAAAGTTTATCAATTTGCTTCAATGGCTTAAAGCCTTTTGGCAATGTGGTGAGTGCCTTTCCAATTTGATCAACCAACTTTTTGGAAATACCTGTTTTAGGTGATTTCAAAAAATCTTCTGTTTTAGCCCTTCTTAATTGCTTCCATTCTTCCTCAATTTTTTGTGGCTTGTAGGGAAGAGGCTTTTGTTTTACCTCATTTAACCTATCCTGTAATTGCTTTTTGAAATCATCCTCCATCTTAGTGATAGTGTCAGTATCAAAATCACCTCTTTCGGTTAATTTTTTAACGTACACCTCACGTGGGTTAGGATGTTTAGCGATTTTATTATACAATTTAGGTTGTGTGAATTTAGGCTCATCGCTTTCATTATGCCCGTGCCTTCTATAGCATAGTAAATCAATGAATATATCCTGATGAAATTTAGCACGATATTCAACCGCTAAATTAGCGGCAAAATTAACTGCTTCTGCATCGTCTCCATTTACATGTAAAACAGGCGCATCAATCATTTTAGCAATATCTGTACAGTAAATGCTGGAACGCGCATCATCATAATCGGTAGTAAATCCTACCTGATTGTTGATTACAAAATGGATAGTTCCCCCGGTAGAGTAACCTTCCAAACGCGACATTTGTGTAGTTTCATAAACAATGCCCTGTCCTGCAACGGCTGCATCACCGTGAATTAAAACCGGGATAGCTGCATTCACATCCTCACTATATTCATCATCAATTTGCGCCCTGATATACCCTAGCACTACTGAGTTTACTGCCTCAAGGTGAGAAGGGTTTGGCGTTAATTTTACATACATTTTGTTCCCACCACGGGTATCTAAGTGACTTGAATAGCCCATGTGATATTTTACATCACCATCGCCCATGGTAAGATCGGGATCAGTATTTCCTTCAAATTCATTGAAGATTTCCTCATAGGTTTTGCCCATGATGTTTGCCAGTACATTTAAACGGCCCCTGTGCGCCATGCCAATTACCACTTCTTTGGTGCCTAGCTCAGCTGATCTACTGATAACTTTATCTAAGAAGGCGATGGTGTTTTCCCCACCCTCTAATGAAAACCTTTTCTGACCCAAAAATTTGGTATGCAAAAAGTTTTCAAAAACTACCGCCTCATTCAGTTTAGATAAAATTTGTTTTTTCTCATCTTTTGAAGGCTGGTAATTACCTTTAGGAGTTTCAGATTTCTGAATAAACCAATCCACCACTTTTGGGTCGCGAATATGCATGTATTCAAAACCGATGGATCCAATATAAATCTTATCTAATGTTTCTAAAATATTTTTTAAAGAAGCCTTACCAATTCCAATTTCAGATCCAATTTCAAATTCTTCTTTCAAATCTGATTCAGAAAGACCAAATTCTTCCAAACTAATTCGGGCATCATGTTGCCTTCTTTCCCTTACAGGATTAGTTTTGGATTTCAGGTGACCTCTCATTCTATAGGCCTGAATTAAGTTACGTACTTGAGTTTCTTTGGAAGATACCTTTACATCTTCCTTTTTCACGCCATTTGCTCCGAAATCAAGCTGAGAAAATTCAAATCCTTCAAAAAATTTCTGCCATGATTCATCTACTGATTCAGGATCTTTTTTAAAAGATTTATACAATTCATCTAAATAATTACCATGCGCATTGGCTATGTATGAATATTTATCCATTATGAGGCTTTCGTTTATTGTGTAACAAATATAGAGGGATATTAAATAAGTTAAAAATTGCTTAAGCGATTAAGCAAATTATATTGAGGTTTAACACTTTATCCCAATTAAATTATGATTTCAATTATATAGCTTTTATTTACGTGGTACAATAATTAGGGTTTCTTCTTCATGAAATAACATCCAAAGCATGTTACTACATTTTATTTCAAAAAAAAGCTTATTCTTTAAACAGCATCATTCTCCATACGTTATTCTATTATATCACAATTAAAACAATAAAACTATGAGCTTAAGAATAGGAGATGACGCGCCCAACTTTCAGGTAGAAACTACCGAAGGTAAAATTGATTTCCATAACTGGCTAGGTGATAGCTGGGGTATTTTATATTCGCATCCTGCAGATTACACACCCGTTTGCACCACTGAGTTAGGAAGAACTGCTCAGTTAAAACCTGAATTCGATAAAAGAAATACCAAAGTTTTAGCAGTGAGTGTGGACGATTTAGCATCTCATCAAGGGTGGATCAAAGACATCAATGAAACACAAAACACAGTAGTTAATTTCCCGATAATTGCTGATCCTGATAAGAAAGTAGCTAACCTTTATGATATGATTCATGAAAAAGCTTCTGCAACTACAACCGTAAGGTCAGTATTTTTTATTGGTCCTGATAAGAAAATTAAAGCAAGCTTGACTTACCCGGCCTCTACAGGCAGAAACTTCGCTGAAATTTTAAGGGTTATCGATTCATTGCAATTAACAGCAAGATTTAGCGTGGCCACTCCAGCTGACTGGGTACAAGGACAGGATGTGGTAATATCTCCATCTATAAACGATGAGGATATTCCTGCTAAATTCCCTAAAGGACATACGGTAATTAAGCCTTATTTGAGGACTACACCACAACCTGAATAATAGGATTTTAAAATAAATTATTGAGCCGAGGATTATGTCTTCGGCTTTTTTTATGTTTAGATAGATTTTGTCATCATTTTTGTTTTCCTGCGGAACAAAAATGTCGCCAAAATCGAACAATTATTGAACGTTTTACCCCATGGCTAAAGCCCTTGGCTACCAAAATATCGCCCACTCTGGGGCTTGGGATCGACTTGTAAAGGAGTTTAAAATTATTTTACCATAACCACAATTAATAATATGATCTCCTTATTGATTTCACTATTTAGCTAATAGGAGAAACCCAGCTTTTGGCTGGGCAGGCCTATGGCCTAAATCTGCTAGCCAAGTTAAATTTTTTACGAAGATGGTATTTTGAGGTCAATTAATCGTACAATTAGATTCATTTTCCTTCTATATTCCCCTTGGCTTGTGGCTCACAGGACATTAACAGTTAAAGGCTGTATTAAAAGATTTCGTCATCATTTTTGCTTTCCTTCGTGGCAAAAATGTCGCCAAAATTCTGTAAACTTAATGCATATTATCTACCATAAGATCGCTCCTCTGGAGCTTTTTAGGTAATGATATTTGTTGTTTTTTCTTACCTTTTGATATTAGTTTTTGGCCATGGTTCGTGTCTCACAAAACATTGGTATGAGTTTTTTAAAATGGTATGGATATTTAAAAATTTCTTAAACAAATCGGGATAATTAGAGTGGATGATAATCATACACTTCAAGCGTATTCTGCATGCCACAGTCCACTATAAAGTTTCCATATTTTACCCATTATTGTATCAAATATCAATTTGAATATTAACGCATAATTCTCTCACAGGCATTTGCCATCAATAATTAAGATTGCGGGGCGCTGCCACTTTGGTTTTATTTAATGAAACCTTCTACGAAGATATTGGGGCTCTGCCCCTCGATTTCCCTGCAATATCGTTCTTAGTTCAAGGGGTATAGCCCTGCAATCTTCTGCCACCTTAGCAATATTTTATCAATTGTCTAAAGGTCTGATTGATTCTCAGACCTTAATGAGAGCTATATTGTAATGCTCATATGAAGGCATCTGCTAACATTTTTTTAGATGACAGGGCTACGCCCCTTTGATATTTTAAAATGCAATCTTTCTACGAAGATTTCAGGGCGCTGCCCCTATCTTTCTGTAAATACAATTACTTACCAAATAGCCAAGAACTAGCACCTCAACTTGTTTAGAATAGCACTATAGCCTTTCAAATTTATATTTCTTGAACTACATTTATTTATAAGAGCAGCTGTT
>JBBSPJ010000161.1:0-9824 GCA_038258905.1 Cytophagales bacterium | reverse complement strand
CGCCTTCCTGCTCTCTGATTTGCTTAATGTAGCTTTTGCAAGCATCTTCATCTTGGAATTTCTGATAAAAATCTCTAAATTTCATAGCTTAAATATACTAAAATTTCATCCATTTAGGTACTCTTACGGACAATCATTTAAAAGTAATATGGAGTAAGTTTGGTGACAATTCTTCAACTTTGTATTTGTGTATAATAATTTTATACTCGTTATAAATTGTTAAAGTTCTCATTCTTTCATTAAATGACCAGGATCCATTAGCCAAGTAATGAGCATCCACAGGAGATAGAACCATATACTCACACTCCTCTTTATCCATGAATTTATAAGTTTGTCTAAAACGAGAAATGGGGAAGTCTTTAAAATCAGATGGTCTGTAAATTCCTAACCCTTCTTCACGCGACTCCGTCCAAGAATTAATAAGATATTTAGAGTTTACTTCTAAATTATCATCACTACATCCACTTATACCAGAAACAATAAAACCTAAGACAAGTATTTTAATTATAAAATTTTTCATTGTGTTTATCTCCCAAATCAAAGTAAAGACCCCTAAAATGAATAATTAGTTGTAATAGATCTAAGGAGAAAAGACAATAAATAATATACTAGTCTCGTTACATATTTGTAGGATAAACTAATTGAACAATGTAAATTATAAAATAAAAAATGTATCATTGTTTTTATACAAACGAATATCTGGTGCTAAAGCCATAGCGTCACCACATTTAAGTATCAAAATAGGGTTTAGTATCAGGATTTTGGCGGTAATTTCGTTTTCCAAAATTTCGAGATTAACAAAATGATGACAAAATCTATTGAGGTAGCTTGTGAAATGGGTATTAGTTGCAATCTCGTATAAGTAGATATAAAAAAACAGCCTGCATTTAAAGAAATGTCTGACCTCTAAAGGAGGTGCCGACATTAGTACGAGCTATGTCTGACTGTGGTACGAGCTGCGAGCTCGAACCAGCCAATCATATCTAGCAGATATTGTTGATTATTTTTTGGTACCAAAAGTCACAGAGTGAAGATATTATGGTAGTTTAAATGTCGTAAGAAGGCTGATTTTGGCGATATTTCCAAGTACTGTCCTGTGAGCCACAGTCCATGGAAAAGTATTAAAAAAACAGTGTGCATTTAGCAAGATGTATGTTTCCTGAAGTATCGACAACGGTTTACCATTCATGATGATCAAATCTTCTTCAACTGATAACTAAAAAATACGGCCAACAATAATAAAACAACAAAGAAAATAACCTGAGCGGGTAGACCAAAATATTCTGCAATAATTCCGAAGGTAGAAGCAACCAAGGTGAATAGACCAATCACTGTATTAGCTACAGAGACGTAGGTGGGCCTATCATCATCAGGGGCAAAATTGACTAAATAGGTTTTTCTACTTAAACGAGCTCCGCTATAAGCTATGCCATTAATAAAAAATACAGGCAGGAAAGCATAAAACCCCAAACCTAAATCAGTAAAGGTATAAAATACAAGGGCATAAGCAGCTGCTCCTATGGCTATTAAACTTGAGATGCGCATGAGCATAGTAACAGACTGATCTGCCAATTTACCCCAAAATGGACTACTTATCACTTGAGCTAAACCACTCACTATTATCAAATAACCTAAAAAACTCCAGGATGTATCTGTTGTGCTTTTCGCTATTAAAACGTAAAAAGGTGTTAATAAAGGAATGGCCATTAATAAGGCACGAGTGATTAAAAAATTCCTGAAGTTTTTATCCTCCTTTATCAATTGAACCCCCGCTTTGCTTTCCATTATAGGATTTCTACCTCCTTTGGTAGCACCCTTTTCCTCATTTATCAGATAGAATAAAATAGCCGCCACCAACCACAAAACTGAAGCTACTAAAAATAAGGAGGCATAAATGGTTTGATCAGCATCGCTTTTTATAACAAAAACCAGTAAAACACCTGCAATTAATCCTAATAAACCACCAAAAGTTGATCTATAACTCAGCATTTGACCCCTTGTGGTCTTTGGGATAGTTTTAGCAATAACATCCTTGAAAGAAATGGACCCAACCCCGCTTGCTAAGCTAAATATGGCTAATAGTCCCAATAAAACCCAGGTGATAAAATTACCTGTATAAAAGAATATTAATAAGGAGGCTAATAACCAACAGACACCTTGAATAACAGCGGCTGCAACCCAGAAAGATTTACGGATTTGGTAAGCTCTAATTTTGCCAGAAACAATTAATTGAGGCAATAAAGAACCAGCATCTTTAACCGGAACCAAGGCGCCTACCAAGGCTGATGAAGCACCTAAATAATCCATAATCCAGGCAAGGGTAAGATTAGGACTGATAATTTTTTCAGCTAATTTAGTGAGGGTTCCGTTTGCTACATTTAATGTGAAATTTTTAGGGACATTAGTGCAGGCTTCATCAGGAATGGCTTCGCAGGCTTTAGGTTCATCTTCCTCTGTTAAAAAATCGTAAAATTGTTCAGGTACATTGCTCATTTTAGAAACGACTTATATTAATACTATACTTAATTATGCAAGCTTATCAAATTAATTAATATTATAGAAAAGGGCTTGCTTAAAATAGTTAATTTTTAAAAAACATCTATTATAATAACTATTTACCTCTGCAATGTTTCTTTTTGTAAGAAAAATATGCGCATTAAATTTTCTAGCCCGAATAATTGGTCAGATAATATAGGGTCATCCCACAGCCTTGTTAAACAAAGTAACAGAATGAGGACCTTTTGGTAGCAAAATAGCATAATGTTTCATGATTTTGGCGGTATTTTTGATCCAAAGGACATCAAAAATGATGACAAAATCTTATGATGAAGGTATTTCCAAATGATGTCCTGTAAGCCACGGGCCATAGTAAAGTATTAAAAAAAGCAGCGTGCAATTAAAACATCTCAACTGAAACGTCATTGCGAGGGCAACGAAGCAATCTTCTCAATATGAAGACTAAACCCCAACTAGAAGAATTATTATTCTATTAAGTAGATTGCCGCGGTCGTACCTTCCTACCGATGACGTTAAGTCTGACGGGATTGCCGCAGTTGTTAATTCCTTTGCAGGAATTGAACGCCCTCGCAATGACGCTCCGATTGGAACCTCATTGCGAATTTACCTGCCAAGTGGAAGGCAACGAAGCAATCTTCTCAATATGAAGACTAAACCAACTAGAAGAGTTGTTATTCTTTTAAGTAGATTGCCGCGGTCTTACCTTCCTCGTAATGACGTAGGCTAAGTGACATTGATTCGATCGTGCCTCCTCTGACTATAAGTGGGCTCGTATTGACATAAAATAAGAGCCACTCAATTGAAACGTCATTGCGAGGGCAACGAAGCAATCTTCTCAATATGAAGACTAAACCCCAACTAGAAGAATTGTTATTCTTTTAAGTAGATTGCCGCGGTCCTACCTTCCTCGCAATGACGTAGGCTAAGTGACATTGATTCGATCGTACCTCCTCTGACTATAGGTGGGCTCGTATTGACATAAAAGTAAGCGCCACTATCGCTACGACTTAAAGCTTGCAACATAGAATTCTAATAATTTTAACGCTCATATTAAATCCACTAAATCTTTAATGACTATTTTTACAAAAAAAACATGCGTGTAATCGGAGAAATACCTAGTAACGATTGTAAAATCACTATTTTTCATTGGAATGAAAAGTATCTCATAAAATTTGAGCTCGGCCTGTATGAACAAACTTATAAAATTGATGAATACGAGGTTGAAAATGATGAGGCGCTGAAAGCTTTAATTGATGAAGATTTTATAAAAAAAATAATGAAACGATTTGATGAAATGCATGCGGATTGGGGAGAAATTATAAGCTGATTAGCTTGCAGAACAAATCTTCTCACACACTCAAGGATATTTAACTGGCTTTGAATATTTAGGAGGTCCTAAGCTTATTTTATTGAAGCCATTTACCAGCACTATGGTACCGCCTACTCCAATAGCTCCCCCAGTGTAAAGTAGAACCTCTCCTAGTTGTGGGTTAGTGCCTAAAAGTTGACCACCTATTATAGTTACAGTATAGCCTAGTGTAGCTATAAATACACCTGTTTTCAACGTTTTTTTAGCATTGTAAAGGTTAAATTGTAATTCCTGAACATCATTTTGCAAATTAAAAATTTCACGCTTAATGGAATCTAATTCTTGTTTAGAAAACTCTTGCGCATACGTTGGCAGAGATAAAATAAGAAAGGAAATTACACCTAATACTAATTTCATTTAATTATTGATTAATCCAGTTTTTAAATTCAGATACCCGCTCTCTGGCGACAACAATTTCTGTATCGTCCGAAGCGTTCAATGCTAATTTAAGCCTTCCGTTGTGATAGGTTTTCATTTCTATGAGACTTTCTAAATTAATAATTATTGACCTATTAATTCTATAGAATTTGTCAGGGTCTAATAATTGCGTCTCCAATTCTTCCAATGAATGGTTAATCATATATTTTTTAGTAGAGTCTACTTCTTTCATGTAAACGATTTTGTCTTCGGTGAAAAAATAAGCAATTTCCTCCACCGCTTTAAAAATCATTTTACTACCTACTTTTGCTAAAAATCTCTTTTTGTATGATTTAGGTTGATAATAGTTATTCAATTGATGAATAAATTCTGCAGGAAGAGGATCAGATTGATTTTTTAAAATTAAATTTTCATGTTTTTTAAATGCCTTCAATAATCTGCTTTCTTGTATAGGTTTTAGAATATAGTCGATACAGTTATGTTCAAAAGATTCCAATGCATACTGATCATAAGCAGTAATGAAAATCACAGGCACCTCCATTGAGTAATTGTCGAAAATTTTGAAACTCAAACCATCTGCCAACTGGATGTCGCAGAGTAGCAAATCATATTGAATACCTGAATTTAATAAAGATTCAGCTTCTTTAATACTTTGGGCTGTGCCTACAGTTTGCCAGTGAGGCAAGCTTGATTGAATAATAGATTCTATCCTCTGTAGTGAAAGCGGCTCGTCTTCAAAAATTAAAAGCTTCATTTTTATTGATTTTGGTTTATTACTTAATAAAAAACTTGGACTAACTCATAAAAATTATTTTCATCTGATTACCTACATTTGAATAAGTGGTAATTCTACTTCAAAAATGTCTGACTGATTCCTTATATTAATATTTTCACCTAGAAACTCATAACGTTCAGAAATGTTTTTTAACCCTATTCCATTTGAATGCTCTAGCGCATCTTTTTTCTGTATTTTGTTTAATATAGTTATTTTATGATCCTTAGATTTTATGGTGACAATAAGTGGTTCTTGTTTAGTGAAGTAATTATGCTTTACCACATTTTCTACTAATAATTGAAGTACTGCAGGCGGAAGAAACTTGTTGTAAGATTCCTTATCAATGTTTAACTGAAAGCTCAATGAGTCCTGAAATCTGATGCTGAGTAACTCAATATAATCATTTAAAAATTTGAGCTCCTGACTTAAACTGACCAATTCGCTGTCTTTATTACTCAGAATATATCTATAAATTTCAGAAAGCTTTTGTAAATACTGATCCGCCTTTTCTGTATCGGCATGAATTAAGGTGGAGAGTGTATTTAAATTATTAAAAAAGAAATGAGGATTGATTTGATTGTTTAACATCTCATACCTGGCAGTGGATGTTAAAGTTTTCAATTTTTCGGCTTCTACTGCTTTTTCTTTATATTTTTTGCTGAAATAATAAATGGCATTAATACTATTAAGGAAAAGATTTATTCTGAAAGCGAAGGCACTGGTTAATAATAAATTTTGGGTAGTAAATTCAAAAGGTCCACCCAAGATAAGTACTGTGAGTTCTACAGAAATTAAGCAAATAATAATTACAGCAACTAAGCTTAATAGAAATTGAATAACCAATGGGTATGGTTTTAAGACCTTGGTAGTTATCCATTTTTGAATGGCTAAATTGGATAGCCAAACTAAAGCTGATAAAAATAGAATGGTATAAAAAAGATAATCTTTAGGAAGTTCCGCTTGGAAAAGCCTGTCTCCTTCTAAAATGACAATGTTTAGAAAAGAATAGATTGCCAGAAAGGCAATGAAGAGAAATTTGTATTTATGGCTAAACATGATTTCAAATAATCAGAAGTAAATATAAGCCAATAATTTAATTATTTAAGGAAGAAAAAAAATCGGGAATCAAATGGATTCCCGATTTTAAAGATTAAATATTTAGTCTAAAGATGGTACTAATACACCGTCTATTACATGTACTACTCCGTTTTGAATAGTTACATCAGCCGGACCAACCTCTCTAGGAGGATTTACGCCATCAGATATTGTTACAGTTCCATTTGATTTGGTAATTGTAACATCCTGACCGGCCAACGTTGGAACTACAGTTTCACCGTCTGCCAAATCATCCGCATAAAAAACACCTTCCAGAACATGGAACCCTAGAACAGTCCCTAAATTTGCTTCACCACCGATATTTACAATTAGTTCATCAAGATCATCTGCATCAAATGCCGCTAAAGCAGCAATAAAAGCCTCATCAGTTGGAGCAAATACAGTAATTGCAGCTGAACCTAATAAATCAGCTCCTAAACCATCAACTTTACCAACAGCTTCTAATAATAAATCTAATTCAGCTGATTCAGCAGCTTCTACTAATGTTGGTCTATCTATTGGGAATAAAACTCCATCTATGATATGTACTACACCATTATCAACTCGAACATCAGCAGTAGTTACGTTATAAGTAATACCATCTACGTCTGTCAATGTTACACCTGCATCACTAACACCAACTGTTAACATTTCACCTGCTAAAGTTGGAATTTCCTGTCCGTCAGTTAAGTCATGAGAAAACTCTCTAGTCGTAACTACATGATATTGTAAAACTGTTAGTATATCATCTATATCACCTACTTTGCTTGCTAAATCATCAAAACCATCAGCACCGTATTCATCTAATAATTGTTGGAATGCTGCATTAGTAGGCGCGAAAATTGTTACATCACCTAAACCTTCTAAAGTTGCATCCAAACCTTCAAACAAATTAACTGCTGCACCTAATGTAGCTAAATCAGGAGTAGCTGCAATTGCATCAGTAATAGATGGATACTCCAATTCTGGTAATAAAACGCCTTCTATTTTATGAACAACACCATTTTGTATAGCAATATCAGTTTGTGTTACTTGAAACCTATTTCCACTCACGTCATTAAGGAAAACACCCTCACCTGTTACTTCTACGGTAAGCACTTGACCACCATTCAACGTTATTAGCTCATCTTCATTTTCCAGACTAGCTGCAAGATTAGTTCCACCTACCACGTGGTATTTTAAAACTTCATCTAACTTCGCTGGCCCACCAAGTTCAGTAACAAAGTCACCTAATTCAGTATCACCCCTTAATTCATCAAAAGCGTCATTATCAGGAGCAAAAACAGTGATTTCGTCTGCAGCTAATAAGGTAGCAGCTAAACCATCAACTAATCCAACTGCCGCAAATAAGGAAGATAGTTCTGAATCACCTTCTAGCGCTTCTACAATGGTTGGCGCTGGGAATTCTGGTAATAGCACCTCATCAATAATATGCACCACACCATTTCTGACTGCTATATCAGCATCAATTACCGTTTTTGGCTCTCCGTTTCCATCATCCACAGTCACGGTAGTACCAGTTTTATTTACTGTGATTTCTTGTCCAGAAAAAGTTTCAACTACGTTATCACCTTCTGCTAGATCTGCTACAAAAAATGTTTGATCCAATACATGGAATTTTAATAATAAATCCAAATTTGCAGGACCTCCTATTGCTGCAATTAATTCAGGTAAAGTTTCCACATCAAATTCCATTAAAGCCGCTGCAAATGCGTTGTTATCAGGCGCAAAAACAGTTATTTCTGTAAACCCATCTAAGGCAGCACCCAAACCATCAACAGCAGTGATAGCTTCATCTAATAAACTCAATTGAGCAGTAGCATCTAAAGCTGTGCTTAATAATGGAGCTTGAGGTGTTGCTAAATCTGGCAATAACACTCCATTAATAATGTGTACCACACCGTTCGCTATTTCTACGTCAGCAGTTTGTACAGTCCACGTATTATCTGAAACATCAGATACCGTTACTGTTCCTCCCGATATATTTACAGTTAATTGAGCACCTTCTAAAGTAGTAAATACATCTCCATCAGTTAAATCAGCTGCAAAAGCAGTTGAACCTACTACGTGATATTCTAAAACTCTTCTCAATTCGGCTTCACCGCCTAATTCAGTGACTAATTCTTCTAAGCTTCTTCCAGCTAATAAATTTGTAAAAGCAGTATTATTAGGAGCGAATACTGTAATAGCACCTCTACCTTCTAAATCTGCAACCAACCCATCAATTGAACCAACTACCGTGTTTAGAGTGCTTAAATCTGCTGTTGCAGACAATGCTGCGCTCAGTGTAGGTGCTTCAGGCTCCGGAGTAACCGGTGCATCATCGTCATCTCCGCAAGAAACCATAAAGGCTAAGAGCGGTAAAAAAAGTAAATATTTCCACATTTTTCTCATAGTTGTTAATTTTTTTGTTTGGTCTTATAACTCCTAAAAATAAATGTAGATGTACTAAAATACCCCAATTGAGGGTTTTTGCCACCCAACTGTAGAAATTCGGGGTTGAGTTGTAATAGTATTGAAGTGTTTTATTGCTGTAAAAACGATTCCGCCTCTTCAATTGAGTTATTAATAGCAGCTTGTATTGATATAATATCTTCTTTTTGATCTAAGTGTAGTTGATAACTGGTGTCTGCCTTGGAATTATGTCCTGCATGTCCATTAGACTCCCCCACACCATTGGTTTTAGGAAAAATTTTTAATTGGTGCATCCACATCCTCATGGCTAGCGAAGCCTCATCCAACTTTACAAGCTGTTCCTCAATTTGCATTGAATCTGCTTGCTTAAGGACTTTTAGCTCCTTCAATTCTGCCTTTAAGCTTTCTAATTTTCCCATTTTAGGCATCACTTCATCGTGTATTCTGATGGCTTCTTCAAAGGTTTCTTCTGCCTTACTTTTTTCCAAGGAATTTTCTTTAATATTGTTACAGCTTACAATCAATAAGCTTAGAACGATTATTACCTTATTTACTAATTTCATTATATAATTTTTTAAATTTTTACTGTAATACTAAAATCGGATATTTTGGAACTACAAAATTATCTTGTGTTATAAAAAGATTGGTTACCAAGCATAGATTAACCCCGCATTAAATCTTCCTGCATTTCCAATTTGCCTACCATTTCTGCTTTCAAACAATACAGGTTGAAATAAAGTCTGTATTGTAAATCTTTTAAGTTGAAAGTCTAAGCCCAAATCCAATAGATAAGTTGTTCCGCCAGTTAATAAATCTTTTTCACCGTTGAAAAAATTATAGCCTGAAGACTCCATATAAACTCCTATTTTAGGAATAAGGAATTTTTCTGACATCAGATCAATTTGATAAAATAAATCTACTTGGGCATTAAAGCTATTGGCAAACACATAGTCTTGCCTTGAAGGGCCATTCCACTTATAATTCACAGAATACATATGCCCAAAACCGGAAGAAGATAAATTCAAGTAATTCAACCTGAATATTAGATCTATAGACCCTGAACCCGGCTGAATTTCGGGATCCAATAATTGGCCATTTGAGGTCCTTTCTTTAAAAGTGCCCGTTGGCCACTTCACTGCTATTCCCGGACGAATAATATGCGATTTATTTTTCTTATTGAAATTGAAGGTATAGTCTATAGCACTTATTAAATCCCCCGGACCTTGCAATATCATGGTGGTATCTTTCACTGGCTCAGTTACAGACCAAACCGTT
>JBBSPJ010000160.1:0-9873 GCA_038258905.1 Cytophagales bacterium | reverse complement strand
TAAAAAAGGCTGAGCATGTTGCTCAGCCTTTAAATATTTCATGATTCATTTATATTTATGAATTCCAGTCAAATGTATCGCTAATATTACCTTCACTATCGTATGAAGTATAAGTACCAGCAGTTCCTCCTGCATTCCAGGTATAGCTTGCGTTAATTACATTATCAGTGAAAGAACTTATGGCACCTGAACCATCTGCATTCACTAAAATCTCATACCTAAATGAAAAAGTAATGAAGTTAAATTCGAAATCACCATTGGCAAATTCCTCCCATTCGTATGTGAGGTAAGTATCACCACCGGAAAAATCAAACCATTTGAGAGAGCCTTGTTTCAAATCATTTTTACTTTCTCTTCCTTCTAATAACTTCGTGAAACCATCTCCAAAATTAAAGAAGATCTCAAATATATAGTCATTTGCATCTTCACTGGTTTGGTAAGCTGTAGTGTAAGTGCCATTTGCGTCACTATAAGTCCAGGTATAAACCCTTACATTTCCCGAACTTGCTACTCTACTGTTAGAGGTGCTAATAGGCGTGGTGCTAAAATCAGCCCCCTCGGGGATATCAAAATAAGCACCATATGAGCTAAGAACGTTAGCGCTGGCTAAAATGCCGTTAATGGCAATTGCATTTTCATTAGTAGACGACTGCAAAGCAGAAGGTACCTCAATAGGTGGGTTTTGCGCATCAAAGGCGAAAGCCACAACCGGCTCTTCATCTTCCGGTGCCACCTCGTCATCATTATTACAAGCCGACATACTAACAGCAAGAAAGCTAAATAAAGCAAATTTTAAAAAGTGTGATTTCATTTTCCTTAGGTTTTAATGTGATACAAAAATTTAATATATGCAAAAAAATAAATATTCTTTAGTAAACATCTGGAATAACAAATGGTGGTTGTATTGATTTCAAAAGGTCAGCCCAATGGAATAAGGGAGAATTACCAACAGCTTTTTCCCATTCGTATGTGTTTCGTTCAGCTCCTGTATCATCTCCTTCTAGTTTCTCAATTAAATTACCATTCCCATCATATGTATAGTATATAATAGAATTACCTGCATTATTAATACTTGTTACTCTTCCATCAGAACCCGTAGTGATAGTATATTCCAAGTTTGAGCCATTTTGGCGATTCCCTGTAACTTTTGATAATTTACCATTGGTATATTGATATTTATAATTGACAATAAAATGAGTAGTATCATTAATTTTGTTGGACTCCTTTTTTATGGTAACAGCTTTGACTAGTCCATTTTCATAAGTTATTGCCATTTTTTGAGCTCCATCAATTTGTTTATAGCCAAGCAAATTGCCGGAGGAATCGAAATTCATCGCAAAAGTGTCTGACGTTCCTTTTCCAGAGCTTGTTCGTGAATAGAGAATTATTTTAGTTGGTTTACCATTCCGGACATAAATTTTTTCTTTTAAAGAATCAAATTTATTATACACGTAAGCAATAAGACTGTCATTATCGTAAACGTATTTATTATCGATTAGCCCATATTTTTCAGAAATAAGAAAATCTCTATAATAGGTAAGTTTCTTAATTTCTCGCACTTTCTTCTCTTCTTGCCCGTAATAATCCGTTTTTGAAATTTGACGCCATCCGTTAGTTTTAGGAATAAATTGACCAGAATATATTATCGGAGTTTTCTTCTCTATTACCAGTTTGTCGGCTTCTCGCAATTCATTTTGGTTAAAACCAGCTTGAAGTGTTTCAATCAGATTTTCAATTAAAGCTTCGTACATACCTCCACCCTTAAATTCTTTAGAATCCTCCAGAGTTTTTTTAGCAAGTTCAAACCTTTGCAACCACATATTTGCTTGCGCAACATTTAAGTACAGGCCACTTACATTTTTTTTGTTGATTCTTGCTTTTTTATCACTTTCATCTAGTTGGGCTATTTCAGCTTCCCAAACCTTGATACAACTAATTAATTCCTCTTTCACTTTCTGGGTCAACCCTACACTACTGTATTCTGCCATCGCACTTTTAAAATCTGATGATGCTTTATCCAACTCTTGGTATTCAAATTTTTTGGGTTTAATTGTGTATACCACAGATTCAAATTTTTTGGAAGGATAACCATGGAGATTATTTAATTCTTCTCCGGTTTTACTTAGTAGGTTATTTTTTAAAGTCTCCATATTTGACTTAGTATAAGCTTGCAAATTTTGCTTCAGAGCTTTTTCGGCTTCAGTATTACTTGGAGACAAAGTTTGGGAAGTGTTTTTTATTGAGAATACAGGACTTTGACTTAGAGAACCCTCGTAATAAGTTCCTTCGTCTTTGATGGAATATATTTCTTTTCGAATATTTAGCTCTGATTCTACTGTGTAGTTAAAACTTTCAGTTCCCATTTTCTTTTTAACGTATGAGTCATGTTTAATGGGATTGATCTTAATCTTAATTATAAAGTCTGGAGAATCCTCATCATATTTGAAACCTTTTAATTCTGCATTATTGATAAATTGACTTTCTTGAAAAACAATATTTGAATTATTCTCAACCTCAATTTTATACTTGCTCATCTCCTTTTCAAGAGGAAATAAGGGTGCCTGAATATAAGTCACCGTATAGGATTCTTTATCTGAAGATTGGGAAAATGCCAGAGTCGAAGAAACTATTAAAAAGAGTAGTATAATTTTTTTCATTTTTTAAATTTATAAATTAATAAGGGCTCAATTAAGGAATCAAAATTACCTTTATTATAAATAAAAAAAAGTATTTACAATAGTAATTTGTAATAATGTAAGTTTTTAAGGAAAGTTGATTCTTTTTCAAATAAGCACAAATACTACCAATCTATTGGCATATAGTCTTTTAAGAATTTTCCACACCAATGTTTGCCTGTATTAATGCCGTCAAATAAGGGATCCATTACTCTGGCAGCACCATCTACTATGTCCAGTGGAGGTTGGAAATCATGTACTTCTTCTTTTTTGCGGGCCAATTCTGCAGGGTCTTCATCTGTTACCCATCCTGTGTCTACTGCATTCATATATATGCCATGGGTGGCAAACTCTTTGGCACTTGTGTGAGTCATCATATTTAGAGCAGCTTTAGCCATATTGGTATGCGGATGCCTATCTTCCTTGTGCCAGCGATGAAACTTACCCTCCATTGCAGAAACATTGATGATATGTTTCATGCCGGTGTTTTCTCTTTTCATTAAATTAACTAGTCGGTTAACTAGCACAAAAGGAGCTACTGAATTCACCAATTGTACTTCCAGCATTTCATTCGTATGTATTTCTCCTAATTTTAGTCGCCAGCTATTGGTTTTTCTTAAATCCACTTGTTGCAAATCTGCATCTAGCCTTCCTTCCGGGAATACCTCTTCTGCACTAATTGAATTGTCAATACTATAAGGGATCTGAGACAATTGAGCTGAGGAGGTGAGTCCTATTCCCAGTTGTTTGCCATGCCAGGTTACAGGTAAATTCTTATTCTGACCATCATAGTAGCCATCACTTAATGATTTTAATTCAGTGATGCAATGTTTATGATCGCTCAGTAATTCTTGCGCATAAACCGGCAATTGGTCAAAGTCTTTCTCCTCATTAGGCATCATATGCTTGTAAAAACCGGATGGTCTACGCACAGTTTGAGCCGCATTATTTATTAAGATATCTAACCTGTCGTACTGCTGCTCAATAAAGTTGCAGAATATTTCTACGCTTGGAATATGTCTTAAATCCAAGCCATGAATTTTTAAGCGATGTCCCCATTCGTAAAAGTCAGGTTCTTTAGCAAATCTAATAGCGGAATCTACTGGGAAACGTGTTGTGGCAATTACGGTAGCACCGGCTTTTAGCATCATAAGGGTGATGTGGTAGCCAATTTTCAACCGAGAGCCTGTTACTAAGGCCACCTGACCTGTTAAATCTGCTGTTTGATAGCGTTTGGCGTAGTTAAATTCACCACATTCCGGACACATGGCATCATAAAAATGGTGCAAGGTATTGTACATTTTTTTGCAGACGTAGCAGTTTCTTGGAGATTCTAAAACTTTCGTTTCTTTGGCTTCTTTTCCAGTAAGTGCCAGCATGGAAGGAGCAATAAAAATAGAGGCCTCGCGTGCGCTTCTAATGCCGGTTTCTTTTCTGGCGTGTTTGTCTTTTTCCTTAATTTTTCGCTTAGCGGCTTTTTTAGCATCTTTTTTACGCCTGGCAAATTCCTCTCTACTTGGGCGTGAAAGCAAACCGGCAGCCATAATCAAAGCAGCTCTTTTTTCTCTTGAGATGTCAAAAATCTGGTTGGTATTGGCATTCAACCTCTCCAAAAGCGCAATACACTCATCTATTTGTGCTTCTGTAAGCTGATTTTCCTCTTCTGTATGTTGCTCTGCCATAAAAAATGCAATTAAAGTGCAAAAGTAATGATAAATTGAAAGAAAACCACATTGTGTTTTTCTTTCATATTCTATTGCAATAGAAAAGGTGCCAAAAATTTTATGTTGACGACACCTTCTAAAATGTTTACAATCTTTACAATTTCAATATTCAATCGATTATCCTACACCGCTTCCCATGGACTGTGGCTCACAGGACATTATCTGAAAAGGCTTTATTACAAGATTTTGTCATCATTATTGTTTTCCTGCGGCACAAAAATGTCGCCAAGATAGGGGGGCTGTTTTGACTACCCCCCGATATTTATCGGTGGTCGCCACCTGCCGGGGCTAGGAATCATCTTGTAAAAGTGCTTATCTATAAATTTAATAATTGGTTTCAAAACGAGATTTTTCCTCCTTCCAATAGCTATTAGGTATGCAACCTAGTTAAAGGTATGAGAATAGCTTTTGTAAAGCTGTTTTGAACTGGTAATTTAAATTTTAGCTCAACAGTATTGAATTGAAAGTTAGAGTATTCTGAGGATTAAGTTTCAAAGAAGTACTCAATAAAAAAGAGGTTAATAGTGCATTAAACTGATGCAAAATTAACCTCCATGTATTTAAACCTATTTTTTAAGATAAACTCTTCAAGCTAGCTTCCAGCGTTTTGATTTTAGCCTCAGCGTCTGCTTTTTTCTGCTTTTCAATTTGCACCACTTTTTCAGGGGCGCTATTCACAAATTTATCGTTGCTCAATTTTTTCTTTACACTTTTTAAGAATCCGCTTATGTAATCAAGTTCCTTTTGTAATTCTTCTTTTTCTTTCTCCACATCAATGGAGCCTTCCATCGGTACAAAGCATTCGTCTGATTTTATGAAAAAGCTAATGGCATTCTCAATTTTATCAGTTGTAAATTGCAATTCATCCAGATTAGCCATTTTATTAATAAAAGAAATATACTCCTGGTAGATAGCTTCATTATCAGTTTTGATAAAGAGTTTTAAACCTTGCTTTGGGGATATCCCTTTTGAAGCTCTGATATTTCTTATTTGAGTAATTAATTCAAAAGCCACCTCTGCATCTTTCACCAAATTACCATCAAATTTTTTGTGAATTGGGTAGTGCGTAATAATAAGGGCATCTTTAGTATCTCTCTCCTTAATTTGATGCCAAATTTCTTCTGTTAAAAAGGGCATAAATGGATGTAAAACTTTTAATAAGTCTTCTAAAAATATGATACTGGCCTCATAGCTTTCTTTATCGATAGCTTCTCCATAGGGAGGTTTAATCAGTTCTAAATATTGAGAGCAGAAATCATCCCAAATCAATTTGTAAACCGTCATTAAGGCATCCGAAATGCGGAATTTGCTGAAATGATTCTCAATTTCTAACAGTGCCTCTTCAAACCTTGCCTCAAACCATGCATTTGCCTTAACCGAAACTACAGGGGTATCAATTTCTTTTACTTCCCAGCCTTTAATAAGTCGGAAGGCATTCCATAGTTTATTTCCAAAATTCCAGCCTTGCTCACATAATTTTACATCAAACAATAAATCGTTACCAGCAGCGGAAGAAAGCAGTAAACCTGATCTCACACCATCTGCACCATGCGTTTTGATTAAATCTAAAGGATCAGGAGAGTTCCCTAATTGCTTTGACATCTTACGGCCTTGGGTGTCACGAACTATACCAGTTAAATAGACATTGTTAAATGGCTTTTTCCCTGTAAATTCATAACCTGCCATAGCCATTCTCGCTACCCAGAAGAATAAAATATCCGGGCCGGTTACCAGATCATTGGTTGGGTAATAGTAATTAAAATCTTCGTTTTCAGGATCTTTAAAACCATTAAAAACTGAAATGGGCCATAACCAGGAGCTAAACCATGTATCCAGTACATCTTCATCCTGCCTTAAATCAGCTAAAGTGATGGCATTATTATTAAGCTTCATTTTAGCCTTCTCAAGCGCTTCTTCAGGCGTTTTGCCTACAACATATTCTCCGTTGGATAGATAATATGCAGGTATGCGTTGTCCCCACCATAATTGTCTGGAAATGCACCAATCGCGTACATTTTCCATCCAATGTTTATAGGTATTTTTAAACTTGGGTGGAATTAATTGAATGGTGTCATTCATTACGTTTTCGTAAGCAGGCTTTACCAATTCTTCCATTTTTACAAACCACTGCATGGAAAGCTTAGGTTCAATTACAGCATTAGTTCTTTCCGAATGGCCTACATTACTTGTATAATCCTCTTCTTTTTCAAGTTGATCGGCTTCTTTTAATAATTTGGCAATTTTTTTACGAGCCACGAATCTATCATCACCTACTAAAATTTCAGCCTTGTCATTTAAGGTACCATCATCATTAATAATATCGATGGAGGGCAAATTATGTCGAATTCCGATTTCATAATCGTTGATATCATGTGCAGGAGTTACTTTTAGGCAACCGGTACCAAACTCCATATCTACATAATCATCCTCAATAATAGGGATGCTTCTGTTAATCAATGGAATAATAGCTTTTTTACCCTTGATATGCTTAAATCTGTCATCATTTGGGTTAATACAAATAGCGGCATCAGCCATAATGGTTTCCGGCCGGGTAGTTGCAATAACCAGGTGATGGTCTGAATCCTCTATAAGGTATTTTATATAATAGAGCTTAGAATTTACTTCTTTAAAGATTACTTCATCATCTGCCAAAGCGGTTTTTCCTTCCGGATCCCAGTTCACCATTCTAATGCCACGATAGATATAACCTTTCTCGTGCAAATCATTAAAAACTTCTATAACTGCCGCAGAAAGATCTTCCTCCATGGTAAATCTTTCGCGGTCCCAATCACATGAAGCGCCTAATTTCTTCAACTGCTGTAAAATAATTCCACCGTATTTTTCTTTCCACTCCCAGGCATGTTCCATGAATTCCTCTCGGGAAATATCTCCTTTTTTAATGCCTTTTTCCTTGAGTAAATTAACTACTTTAGCTTCAGTAGCAATAGAAGCATGATCGGTGCCGGGCACCCAGCAAGCTTCTTTACCTTGCATTCTGGCACGTCTGATCAATACATCCTGAATGGTATTATTCAGCATATGGCCCATATGCAATTGCCCGGTCACGTTCGGTGGCGGGATGACGATGGTATAAGGCTCTTTGTTTTTATCAGGTTTGGAGGCGAAAAATTTATTATCCATCCAGTACTTGTACCATTTGTCTTCAATTGATGTAGGATCGTATTTTGTTGACAGCGACATGCTATTAATTTGATTTAGGTGATCGATTTAAGCTCGCAAAATTAAGGAAAAAATGTATGGATTTCTATTTTTTGGTGGTCCTAAATAAACATGGGTAACTTAGATTTTGTCATCATTTTTGTTTTCTACCTTAAGCGTGGTTCAAAAATGCCGCCAAAACAATGGCATGAAGATTACAAAATTCTATCAAAAGGTTGCCTACGCTGGGGCTTTTATATCACATCTCATAGACTTAGCTTTCATTGTTGATAAAATTTGTCGGATGACATATTTTCTTTTCCTACTTTTACAAAACCATTTAAAAAAACTTATAACCCATGAATTTTATTAAATACCTTACCTTTTTAGTTATCGTTTTAGTGTTTGTGCCAGGATGTGAAAGCAAGCAGGAACAAAAAGAACAAAAGCCGGAAGCTCCATTTTTGTGGGAAAATGCCACAGTTTATTTCTTATTGGCCGACAGATTTAACAATGCAGATAGCACTAATGACATTAACTTTGGTAGACAACCGGATGGAGCAGCACTCAGAAGTTTTATGGGGGGAGACATTAAGGGGATCACTCAAAAAGTAGAAGATGGTTATTTTACTGATTTAGGCGTAAATGCCATTTGGGTCAACCCTTTGGTAGAGCAAATACATGGATCGGTTGATGAAGGTACCGGAAAATCTTATGGTTTTCATGGCTATTGGACTCGAGATTGGACCGCGTTAGACCCTAATTTCGGTACCCAGGAAGATTTGGCTGAGCTAATTAAGAAAGCTCATCAAAAAGGTATTCGTATTTTATTGGATGTAGTAATGAACCATACCGGCCCTGTTACTGAACAGGATAGCCAATGGCCATCAGATTGGGTGAGAACCGGCCCTCAGTGCACCTACCAAAGCTGGGAAACAACAGTGAAATGCACCTTAGTGGAAAATTTACCTGATATTTTAACTGAAAGCGAAGAAGAAGTTGAATTGCCACCCTATCTATTAGAAAAATGGGAAAATGAAGGTCGCTTAGAGGAGGAATTACAAGAGTTAGATGAATTCTTTGAAAGAACCGGCTATCCACGAGCGCCTAAATACTATATTATTAAATGGCTGATTGATTATGTTAAAGCCTTTGGAATTGATGGTTTTAGGGTAGATACTGTAAAACATACGGAAGCCGGCATTTGGGCAGAATTATATGTAGAAGCTTTAAAAGCTTTGGAAGATTGGAAGAAGGAAAACGAAGCTGAAAAGCTTGATGATTTACCTTTTTATTTGGTAGGAGAAATTTATAATTACTCCATTCATGATGGTTTAAATTATACATACGATGGAGACACTGCTGTTAATTTTTTCGCCAATGGATTTAAAAGTATGATTAACTTTTCTTTGAAATGGGAGCTTGATCAAAAACCTCTGAATGATGTGTATACGCATTATGCCCAGATTTTAAATACAGGTGAATTAAAAGAAAAGTCGATACTGAACTACTTATCTTCCCATGACGATGGTCAGCCTTATGATGCTGAAAGAAAAAAGGTTTTTGAAGCAGCTAATTACCTTATGTTGGCACCCGGCGCAGCACAAATTTACTATGGAGATGAAACGGCAAGATTGTTAAACGCTAAGGCTTCGGGTGATGCTAAGCTGCGTTCTTTTATGAATTGGGATGAATTGGAACAGGATGCCATGCGAGAGGGCTATAGCATTCAGGAGATTCATGCACATTGGCAAAAATTAGGTCAGTTTAGGAAGAATCATCCTGCAATAGGAGCAGGTAAACACCAAAAAATACAAGAGGAGCCTTTGGCCTTTGTTAGAAATTATGCCGAGGGTGATTATTCAGACCAGGTAATTGTGGTAATGGAAAATACGCAAGAGCCTATTTTGGTGCAGGATATTTTTGAAGGTGGTACTCGTGTTCGCAATTTTTATACCGGTGAGGAAGTAACGGTGAAAGATCAATCAGTAAGTTTTAAACAAGAAAGTAGGTTATTGTTGATAGAGCAGATATAAGGGTAATTAGCACTTCATTTTAATTAACTAAAATGAAGTGCTGATTTTAGATGTTTTTTACTTCTTTCTCAAGAATATTGAAACTATGGCAGAAGTAACCGCTCCATATAGTAATGCAACTATAACACCTTGTAAAATATAATTGCTTAAACTAAAATAGGCTCCGGCTTCTTCGGAGGTCATTTGTCTGGATTCTACAGCAAAGGCACTTATATTTTCAAAATAGTGCGGAGTGAGAAATTCATGAGTAAGCCAAGTAGTGAGAGGGGTGAAAATTGC
>JBBSPJ010000159.1:0-9906 GCA_038258905.1 Cytophagales bacterium | reverse complement strand
GCATTGTTGATGGAGTTGGCGGCCTGGTGGCAGAAGGTGTATAACTGAAAAATATTTTTATTATTTTAATAATTAGTATTGTTTTGTATGTATGCAATACATATTTTTGTTAAAAAAAAATACCCGGACAAATAAAATAACCAAAACCTTAAACACTCCTTAGCAAAGCAAATGATTGTTTTCGGATCGGGGTTCACAAGCCCTTCAATTCCGAAAAATTGAAAAATTTTATTTCAAATCAATTTAACTTTATAAAAACATGAAAATTAAAATACCCTTTCTGCTTATTTCAGTTTTCTTCTTACTTACATTTGGATGTAATAAAGAGGAAGAAATGCAATCAATAGAAAAAAAGATCGTTTCTTTTGAATTCAATGAATATAACAACGATTTGAATGATTTTGCACAGGCCGTCAATCAGGCAATAAATTCAAATACCGAATTTAGAAATCTAATTAAACAGGAGGCTCTCAAAAAATTTGATGGCGATTATGACGTACTATTGACTCATATTATCAATCGAAATATTGCAGATGTTAGCTCTAATAGGTCTAATTTTACCGTCAAGGAATTATTAAATGATTTTTTACCCAATAAAAATCCTTCAAATATGAGGAGCTCTGAGTCTCCATTAGAAACACTTTCCAAAAAATATCCTGATTTACAAGTATCAGTTCCTGTGAAAGCTGAAGAATGGGAAAGCGAAGCTTATATTCCAAATGTTACATTTATTCCCCTCGAATATCAAGACGGCGTTACGAAATCAGTTTTAGGATATGATAATAATAACAACATAATTGAAATAGATGCCAATAATGAACCAGAAAATGCTGTAATAGTAATAGGGCCTAATGAAAGGCTCCCAATTCTAGATGAAGGACCAATTGTTATTGTGAACGTTCCTGATCCTATTAATTTAACTGCACTATCAACTGAAGCTGGTATTAGGCTAAACTGGACTATGAATGGAACTACTAATTCTGAAAACACTTCAGGTTATTTTATTTTTCGGCAAGGGGTAAATGATAATAATTTCATTAAAATCCGAACCATCTATGGAGCTAATAATAGATCTTTCAATGACAATAATATAGCAAATGGAGCTTCTTATATCTATTATGTTCAAGCATTTTATAATTCTTCATTTGTATCTAATCCATCAAACTATATCAACGCCACTGCTCCTTTCAGACCGAACCCGGTTGTGGCATTTGATGCTATTCAAAAAAGCAAAACCGAAATTGAGTTAAGGTGGCAATCAAGTAATGATCAATTTATTGAAAAAACCACTCTTTATAGAAGAATTATTGGAACCAATTCCAGCTATGTAAAACTTGGAGATTTTACTATTAATGATCAAGACTATTTGGATATGAATTTCCCTATTGGTAAGCAAATTGATTATAAAATTGTGCATCAAACAAGTTTAGGCGTTTCAGATGCGAAATATGACTTTGTTAAAACTCCATATCGTGATATTTCTACTCCTTCTAAGGTTTATATAAAAAAAATAACAATAGCTAATAATTTAAATGACATAGAAGGATGGCTTAAAGGAGCCCCGGAATTTTATTTCAAAGTTTTAAATGCAGACAGACCTACCAATACGCCTTATGAAATTCAACCACAAATTGATATTGACTTCGATAAGCGTGGAAGCACCTCACAAGATCTCGCAGTTTATGTAATGGATTGGAGCCCTGGTTATTGGTATGATATGATTACTATTACAGGAGAAGAGTATGATAAGCCTAGCGTAACTTATAGTTTTAATGCATCTGCCTCTTACAAAAATAAGGACAAAGTAGACAAACAGCTTGACTTAAATTCAACTGCCTCAGTAAAATTTGAATTCGAAGATAAAGGTGAGCTTTTAAGCAATGTCTATCTTAATTACTATGACAATCCTGATACTTGGTTAAATTTTCCAAACTTCGGAGTAAGCATTCTACTCAGTGATAAACCTTAATCAATTCAATTATGAAAAATATTCTTTTATTTATGTTTGCTACATATATTTTAACAGCGAACTTATGCGCTCAGGATATTGAGAGTAAAAAAGTAACTTTAGAGTTGGGATATTCTTATTTATCCAACTTTTTTAATGGTAATGACTTCTATAGCTATAAGCATAATAATTTACTCAACACATATGATGAAAGTATGAGCGGTGCCTCCTTCAATATTGTAAGAGAAACAAAATACAAATGGGTTGATATTCTCGTGGGTGTACAATTTAATTCCAGAAATACAACAGTAGGCTTACAATCATATAGGCCTGGATTTACAAATTCATATGATTATTCTCTTAACGGAGGCGGGGTTTATGTTGGCATTAGACCATCTTATAAAACAGAGCATTTCGGTTTAACTTCTGATTTTTCTCTAGGTTTGTTTACATATAAAGAATACATTGGCATTTACAATAATCAGGTTCAGCCTTTTGTAGACGTATTTGACAGAAAGGCTTCTAGTGGATTGGGTGCTAAATTCTCTTTAGGTTTTTACTTAAAAGTGTGGAAGATAGGTATTCATCCTACCGCCGACTTATTATTTTCTGGAGGTGCGGGTAGCAGTTTTATGTTTTATGGCACCACATTACCCCTAACGTTTACCTTTTAATAATTCTGTAGGTATAGCATTTTGCTGTACCTACAATTTCTCTGAATGTTCAATATATATTCATCCATACTTGTTTTATTGACACTTATTGGCTAAAATTTTCTATGCTTTCTTTACACTCTTATCTTGAAAATTAACATCTACTTGTTTTATAAAGTTTTAACCTTACCCTCTAGCAAGAGTCGCCGAAATAGTATTTCAAATTATAAACTCATTATCAGCTACTGATTTTCGTTAAAATATATGTGCCATTTAAATTGATGTCTTAGTTTTTAACTAATCAAAGCAGAAATATTTGGGGTGGTATAATTGCTCATATGGGTGTTGCTTTATTAATGGAATTGGCAGCCTGGTGGCAGAAGGTATATAATATTTTAATAAACATATAAGAGTCAATTTATTAGACTTTAAATAAAACATTTAGTTAATATCCTTCAACTAAATTAGATAAAATTATTCCGTTTGAATTAAAGATTAGATCAAAATAACTACAAAATTCTTACATGCTTAAAGTTACTTGCAATATCCTACCTATATAATCGCCTTATTTTATCATACCTTATTCTTCCTTTCATTTGTTAAAGAAAATAATTGATTGGGTGAATTACATAATGTCCTTATGATTTTGGGAAGAATAAATTTATATACTCTTCAAAATATGCTTAAAACACAAAACAAATTTTCAGAAAGGGTATGAAAAAAACAAAAAAAATAAAAACTGGATTTCTATTAAAGTTATGATACTTATATTTTTGCTTGGTACCATTCTAAAAACATACCGACATAAACAAAAGATACAAATTAATTTTGTAAATTTATATGACTCTTAAACCTTAAAAATATGTTTAACACAATCGATATCGACAAAACTAAACTGACAATAATGGGAGTGCAGTTCTCAGATTTGAAAACATTAGAAGGAACAGCAAATGCTTTAGGAAGTAGCATGTTTGAAGGTTTTCAACCAACTCCCAAAGGAATTGAAATAATTAGAGACTATGTCATGGGGAAAATTTCGCTGAATGAATTGGTGAAAATTGCCAAGGAAAAGGCTTATGTCTAATTCTTATAAATACCTTGATCCTGACTATACCTATACTGATCCAAAAACAGCGATTTTAAGAAATCTGCAAGAAATCACGGATCCTGATGTATTGCTTTTTGTTGAAAGTGGTGCTGTAACAAAACGACTGAACCAACTTTACCACGAGCCAATTAAGATTAAAAGTATTCAGAACCTTTTTGAAATTCATAAGCACTTATTTCAAGATATTTATGCTTGGGCAGGAAAAAAAAGGACTGTAGAGATAAGCAAAGATGGTAAACAATTTTTCCCTACAACACATTTTACAATTGCTTGTAGATTTATTGATACCTTAATAATTGACTTTAAGAAAATTCCAAAAAACAACAATGAAAAATTAGCTGAGCATTTGGCAGAAATTTTAGACAATGTTAATTATTTACACCCGTTTAGAGAAGGAAACGGACGCGCTCAAAGAGAGTTTTTAAGATTGTTAGCATTAGAAAAAAGCTTTATTTTGAACCTCAACCCTCCTGACAACAAAAGTGTTTACGAAAGATATATGAAAGGGACAATTGAGAGTGATTTAAAAACATTGACCGAATTGATTTTTGAATTAATTCGACTTAACAAATGAAAATAAAAACAGCGAAAAGCAATCCCTAAGCCAATTATTGAAATGGAAAAGACATTCAAATTAAAAAAAGGAGAAATTTCATTTGAATCTAGCGGAGTTAAAATTTCTGATAATTCCAAGAAACAAAACCTTCTTCGATTATTAAGTTCAGGTATGTGGACGATTTATGGAACATCATCTGTATTAAGATATCTAAAAACTGGCGACCAATTTTTACTCTGGACAGGTTTGTTTATCGGAATAACTCATTTAGTGTTATTCATCTTAAATCTATTTAGGTCAAACAAGAGTGAAATTTTATTTGACGACATAAAATCAATAAAGGTAAGAGAGAAATTCAGTAATAAATTTTTAGATATAAAACTAAAGAACAATAGACTTAGAAGAGTTAACGGTGTACACAATTCACAAGAACTTGGCGAATATATAAATCAAATACCAAAAGAAATATTTGATAATCTTCAAATGAATAGGAATCTGAGTAAAATTATAAAAGAAGATAAAGAGTTGTTGGATAACCTAAGTAAATGATTTAGCTTGAAAATCATTTAAATATAATAAAATAGCCACGAATATATTTCACAAATAATTTAAAACTCCAAGGCTTTATAAAGGTTTACTGATAACAGAATTACAATTATGGTTACATTATCAGTTATTCAATATAGGCAAAACAAATGGTGGGCATTTAAACAGATGCAATTAATGCCTCCGATTTTAGCTAAAATTGAGGGGTGTGAATTTGCTAAACTACTGGGTACCGGCAGTGGATTTGGATTTAGTCTGTGGCCTGATTTTACAACTTATGCCCTGCTATTAAAATGGAAAGATGAGCAAGATGCGGAAACATTTTTCAGCAAAAACCCTTTATTTTCAGAATTAAGATCACAATCTGAGACTATTGAAACACATTATTTGGAACCTTTAGGCGCACATGGCACCTGGTATGGAAAAAATCCATTTACCGAGAAAGCGCAATACAATGGTGGTAAAATTGCAGTGATTACACGTGCAAGGATAAATATCCATAAACTTCCCCGCTTTTGGCAATTTGTTCCTAAGGCCAGTAAAGCCATAGAAGAAGCCAAAGGTTTAGTGTATACCAAAGGCATAGGAGAATGGCCCTTAATTGAACAAGCTACTTTCAGTATCTGGGAAAGTGAGCAAGCCATGAAAGACTACGCCTATACAGATGTTCATAAAGAGATTATTGGCAAAGTAAAGAAAGAAAATTGGTACAAAGAGGAGATGTTTAGCAGGTTTAATGTGATTAGTAGGAGAAGTCATGCAGCAGACAAAACAGCCCTATCATAAAAACGTAAATTACATTATGAAAAAATTAATACTCATTTTGCCCGCCATTTTATTTGTTTTTCAGAGTTGCTCTCAGCAAAGTAAAAAAGAAGAAAGCGCTCAGCAAGTCGACCTAAATCTTTCCCAAAATTTTGGTGACTATTGGTACCAAGGCAAGGCTGAACTCACTTCCTACGATTTACAGCAGGTGCGCTATGGAGAAACAAGAAACGGTGAGGCAGTTTTGATTTTTGTAACTGAAGATTTCTCCAAAAGCAAACAAGTAAAGTTAGATGATCCAAAGACGGCAGAAAATGATGCGGAAAAAGTGATGAAACTTAACTTCACTAAAAAATTCGACACAGGTATTTACCCCTATTCCATCATGACTTCTGTGTTTTCACCAATTTATCCGGAACATGACATACATGCCAGAAAAGTGACCACCTCTGTGCAGGAATGGTGCGGCCATGTATTTATGCAGATCAACAACAAGAACAATAATTACCAAATGCAAATCAGGTCCTACTTTGAAAGTGAAGGTGATGAAAACTTGAACCTGGAGAAAGTTTGGCTTGAGGATGAGCTGTGGACTTTATTGCGATTAGACCCGGGTCAACTTCCTGAGGGGGAAATACAAATGCTACCAGCCACTCAGTATTTAAGATTGAGGCATAAAGATTTTAAATCCTATGGTGCTACTATCGAGAAATTGTCGGCAGATAGCCTACAACAAGTAAAAATTAGCATGCCTGAATTAGAGCGCACGCTTTCTATTTATTATCACTCAGCACATCCTTATAAAATAGAGAAATGGGAGGAGACTTACCCTGAAGGGGGCGAAATGATGACGACCACAGGCACCTTAAAGAAACGCATTATGCTGGATTATTGGAATAGAAATGGCGTTGAAGATAGACTTTATAGGAAAGAGTTGGGGTTGGAGTAATCTGGAACAAAAATAAAACTAGTCTTGATTTAGATCATACTTCAGTATATCTAAACCTTCAATTCTTGTAAAATCTGAATCTGTGGTTATGACAGGCACATTTAAGAAAAAAGAAGTCGCAGCTATTATAGCATCAGGTAATTTGACCTTGTACTTTCTTCTCATTTGTATTGCAACTTCTTTGATTGACTCATTGATTGGCACAATGTTAATTTTGGATAAAAATTCTCTAATTTTATTATCGTTTTTTTCATCTAATTCAGGGTAAGCAAGCACCTCCATCTCTGATATTAGAGAAGTTATCAGAATTTTACCTTCTAAAATCTCCTCAAGCTTTTTATCACCAGAAAGCAAATAAATGATAATATTAGTATCCAATAAAATATTAATCCCACTCACTTCGAATCTTTTTTTGATATGCTAAACCATCAATCTCACCTTTTAAAACACCAACGTATTTCTTTAAATTAATTTTCTTTGGTTTAATAGAAGCTAACTTTTTATCAATCTCTTCTTTTGTTGTATTTTTATTAATATTAATTATCATATTTATCTATTTATATTGAAAACGAAATATATAGAAAAATGATTAATCTTAAAAGTAATTTTCTACCTTATGATTATATATTTTGATCAATATTTAAATGTAGTGGTTGATTAAATTCGATCCTACTCACTTTATAATTTATTTATAAGAATCATGACGTGGAATAAATTAATTAGCTCGGAAAAAGAATACGAAGCAGCTTTAAAAAGACTGTCTGAAATATTTGACGCATATCCCGATTCCTCAAAAGGGATGGAGGCAGAGTTATTAGTCACTTTAATTGAGAAATATGAAACCGAAAATTCTCCTATTTCTTTTCCCGATCCGATTGAGGCCATTAAAGATATGATGGAAAATAAAGGGTTAAAGGATAAAGACTTGATTCCTGCACTTGGTAGTAAATCAGCTGTAAGTCATATTCTCAATAAAAATAGAACTTTAACCAAAGACATGATTCGGAACCTTTCTCAGTTGCTTGAAATTCCGGTAGCCGTTTTAATTCAGCCATATTCTCTCAAAATTGGGGAGGAGGTTTGATGGTTAAAAACTTTTCCAAAGTTTTGGAATTTGGAAAAGTTTATCCCAATCGAAACCCTACAAATGAATCCCACACTCCACTTTGGCATTGCCAGACCATCGCCCTTCTCTACCACTGCCTTTTAAAGTACAGTGGGTACAACCAATAGAGCTATAACCTTTTGCAACCAACTCATGACTCGGTAACTGGTGGATGAAAAAATAAGTATGCACCTCCTCAGGAGTTAAATCCAGCAAAGGATAAATTTTCAAAATATCCGGTTTTTCGTCAAAATAGGTAAGCTGCTTACGGTTTTCATTCTGATATTTGAATAAGCCTGAAAGCCAGATTTTATGACTGGAACGCAAGTCGGACAAGGGCTCCACTTTGTTGATAAAGCAGCACAAATCCTGATTATGCTGGTAGGTGTAGTTATTCTGTGTGAGGCGATGCTTATTTTCAGGAGCTCCAATAGTTTGAATATTTAGATTCAGTTGCTGTTGCAACAAATCTTTATAGGCTAGCGTCTCCTCAAAATGATAGCCTGTTTCTAAAAAATAAATGGGATGTTTCGGACTGATTTTATGAATTAAATGTAAAAGCAAAGCAGATGAACTCCCAAAAGAGGAGGTCATCAAAATCTCGTCTTCAGCATAATGATCAAAAACCCACCGAACCCTTTCTTCTATGGTATAACTTTCAAAATCAGCCAATGATGATTCATCATTTTTCTCCATTACTAATGCTTATTTTTTTCATGTACAAAAGAGGAAGTAATTTCATTCAATACCTCCATTTTCTTTTCAAAGTCACCCTTTAAGCCTTTGCGGATTTCTGCTAGGTTTTGCAAAATATCATCAGTATGATCCGGTAGCACCTCCTCCAAAATGGCCCTTAGCCTTTTTGCAAAGGTTGGCGATTTACCATTGGTAGAGATACCAATTTTCAGGTTCCCTTTTTTTACGGTGCTGCCCAAATAGAAATCACATAATTCAGGTGTATCAGCCACATTTACCAGTATGCCTTTCGTTTTGGCATCAGTATACACATGCTTATTTACTTCATAAAAATTGGTAGCGCCTATCACTAAATTAATACCCTCTAAATCTGAAGGCTCATAAGTCTTCACTACCAATTCAATGGCAGGGTGAGTGGCTGCGATATCTCGAATTTCCTGTCTGATTTCAGGGGCTATTAACTTCACATTGGCTTGATCATCATTTTTTAAAAGGGCCCCGAGCTTCTCTAACCCCACATAGCCTCCTCCCACAACCATTGTTTGGATTTTATCGAGCTTTAAAAAAATCGGAAATAAATGATTTTCTTCAGATCTGTGTGGCATGATGTGGTATTTTTTTAATGCTTGCTAAATAATTCTCCTCTCCTATCGATTCTCCAACCAGAATTATTCCCGGTGAGGCGACTGTATTCTCCCTGATAGTTGCTTCCAATTGACCAACAGTAGTTCTGTACACCTTCGCAATTTCTAAAGAACCATTAGATACGATGGCTGCGGGTAACCATTCTTTCCCTTGCACTTCGTAGGCTCTGCTGATAGCAGCTGCTTTTCGTAAACCCATTAAAAATACTGCTGTAGAACTACTTTGAGCCACCAATTCTACATCAGCGGAAAGCTCTCCACTTTTGGTAGTAGCAGTTACCACCCAAAAACTTTCGTTAATTCCTCTGGTGGTCAATGGCAAACCGTACTGCCCGGCCAGATTGATGCTTGAAATACCCGGCACCACCTGTGAAGGTATGCCAAAACTTTCTGCGTGGTCTATTTCCTCCTTTCCTCTGGCAAAAATGAAGGGATCGCCTCCTTTTAAACGAACTACATGCCCATGACTAAAGGCATATTGAACTATGAGTCCGTTTATTTTTTCCTGTATCAAACTATGCTGACCCGCTCTTTTACCTACATAAATTTTCAAGGCTTTTGAAGGCGCATAATCTAATAAATCCGGATGCACCAAGGCATCATAAAGCACCACATCTGCCTGGGCTAATATTTTGATTCCTTTTACACTGATCAGGTCCGGATCTCCCGGGCCTGCTCCAACTAAACTTAATTTCTTTTCCATGATTTTATGCTTTATGGTCGATTAGTTAAGACTTTGTTTTACACCTCATCCTTTTATCCTTCTCCGAGGGGAGAACGAGGAGTGTCCTAACCAATCGACCTTGTTTTATGCTTTATAAAAATGATTGATCACGCTTTTATCAGTTGGTTCAATACCTTTTAGGTTTTTTGCGGTATCTAAAAACTGATGAGCTGATTTTAAATAATGTGCAGCAAATTCCTCAGTAGGTTTCT
>JBBSPJ010000158.1:0-9915 GCA_038258905.1 Cytophagales bacterium | reverse complement strand
TCCATTACTATCTCTGTAACTGCATTGGTGAAACTTGTGTTTGTTCCAATACTGATATAGTCTTCAATTACAGTCAATTGCGCGTTTTGTTCAGCAATAATTAAATTGCGGGGCTGGCTAATTACATCACCATTTTGCGTATCGTTAAAATAATAGCATGCTATAGGCTTCTCAATGAGTGCGCTTTTTTCTGCTTTAATAAAGGCACCACCCTGGGCAAATGCAGTATTCAAAGTAGAGAAATTATCTGAACCTTCAATTTCATTCGTATTAAAATGCTTTTCTATATCTGCACTGAATTTATCCTGTGCAGATTTCATCGTTTCAATAACTAATCCATCTGGTAAATCATTAATCGCTGACAATTCAGTACTAAGATGTCCATTAATGAATATTAAATTGATCGCCTGTAAATCAGTGATAAAATACTGTTCAATATCCTTTATTTCGGTTATTGATTGATCATTTAAAGTGTCAAGCTCAATACTTTTCGAAAAAGCTTTCGCAATATTGGTGTATTTATATTCTTCACTTTTAGCATGAGGGAAACCTAATTCCTCAAAATTTTTGATAGCAGTTTTTCTCTGCTGATGCAAAGGCTTTTTGCTTTCTCCATTGAGTTGACTTTCAAAAGATTGGAAGCGCTCAACGAAGAATTGATCTATTAGCTCTTTAGTTAATTTACTCATCTCAAATTTTGATTATGCAACATCTAATTCTTCCTTAATCCAGTCGTAACCTCTTTTTTCCAATTCCTTGGCAAGGTCTTTTCCACCGGATTTAACAATTTTACCATCATGTAAAACATGAACAAAATCAGGCACTATATAATCTAACAAACGCTGATAGTGAGTCACCACAATAGTAGCATTGTCTGTATTTTTTAAGGTATTAACACCATTGGCTACAATTCTTAATGCATCAATATCCAATCCGGAATCAGTTTCATCTAAAATGGAAAGGGTAGGCTCTAACATGGCCATTTGAAAAATTTCATTTCTTTTTTTCTCTCCGCCGGAAAAACCTTCATTGAGTGATCTGCTTAATAAAGATTGATCAATCTCTACCAATTTCATTTTTTCTTTCATTAACTTTAAGAAAGAAACGGCATCTAAAGGCTCTAATCCTTTATATTCTCTTACTTTGTTAATGGCTGTTTTCATGAAATTAGTGGTAGTTACACCCGGTATTTCAATAGGATACTGAAATGCTAAAAATACACCTTCTTTAGCTCTTACATCTGCACCCATATCTAGTAAGTCCTTGCCTTTAAAAGAAACCTCACCTGAATCTACCTGATAATCTTCTCTGCCTGCTAAAACAGAGGCCAAAGTACTTTTACCTGATCCATTAGGTCCCATGATAGCGTGAACTTCCCCAGCTTTAACTTCAAGGTTTATACCCTTCAATATTTCTTTGCCTTCAATTGAGGCGTGTAAATTTTTAATTGATAACATTTCTGTATTTGCTTAAAAAATTATTGATATATTTAAAAACATAGATTCAAACTATGCTTCCAGTATTTTAAATTATATTTTTCACAAAAGGCCTGACTATTACAGGCCTTTTGCTTCCAAATTTTAACTATTACGTTAATGTTTATTTCTAAAACCTTAATCTGATTAACCTACTGAGCCTTCTAATGTTAAGGCTAGTAATTTTTGTGCTTCAATGGCAAATTCCATAGGTAGTTTATTTAAAACTTCCTTACAATACCCATTTACAATTAAAGCTACTGCACTTTCTTCGTCTATACCTCTTTGGGTACAATAGAAAATTTGATCTTCACCAATTTTAGAAGTAGTTGCTTCATGCTCTATTTGAGATGATTTGTTTTTCACTTCAATGTAAGGGAAGGTATGTGCACCACATAAGTCGCCCATTAATAAGGAATCACACTGAGAAAAATTTCTTGAATTTTCCGCTCTCGGGTGGATTTCTACCAAACCTCTATAAGAATTTTGGCTATGTCCGCCGGAAACTCCTTTAGATACAATTCTACTTTTAGTGCCTTTACCTAAGTGAATCATTTTAGTACCTGTATCTGCTTGCTGATAATTATTGGTAACCGCCACAGAGTAAAATTCACCTTGAGAGTAATCACCTTTTAAAATGCAGCTTGGATATTTCCATGTCACTGCAGAACCTGTTTCCACTTGTGTCCAGGATATTTTCGCATAATCACCGGCACAGATACCTCTTTTTGTTACAAAGTTGTATATTCCACCTTTGCCATTCTTATCACCAGGGTACCAGTTCTGTACTGTAGAATATTTTACTTCGGCACTTTTGGCTGCGTAAATCTCTACTACTGCCGCATGCAATTGATTTTCATCTCTTTGCGGAGCAGTACAACCTTCTAAGTAACTCACATAAGATTCTTCTTCGGCTACTATCAAAGTTCTTTCAAACTGACCTGTATTGGCTGCGTTAATTCTAAAATAAGTTGATAATTCCACTGGACATCTAACTCCTTTCGGGATGTAACAGAATGAACCATCAGAAAATACTGCTGAATTTAAAGCAGCATAGTAATTATCGTTGGCAGGCACTACAGAACCTAAATATTTTTTAACTAATTCCGGATGCTCTTTTACAGCTTCACTAAATGAACAAAATACTATACCTTGTTCGGCTAGTTGCTTTTTAAAAGTTGTACCTACTGATACTGAATCCATCACAGCGTCCACTGCAACACCCGTTAATCTTTTTTGCTCTGTTAAAGAAATACCTAAACGCTCAAAAGTTTTGAGTAATTCAGGATCTACCTCATCTAAACTGTTGGCAGTTTTCTTCTTTTTAGGTGCTGAATAGAAAATAATATCTTCATAATTAGGCTTAGGATAATGAATATTTGCCCAATTAGGCTCTTTCATAGTAGTCCAATGCCTATAAGCTTTTAATCTCCATTCAAGTAACCAAGATGGCTCTTCTTTTTTAGCGGAAATGAAACGTACTATATCTTCATTAAGGCCCGGAGGCGCTGAATCTGCTTCGATATCTACCGTCCAACCATGTTCATACTCTTTGGAGGCAAATTCTTCTAATATTTGGTCGTCTTTACTCATACTGATGAATTATTTAGACTAATTTTAATTAATATACAAAGTTAACATATTTCGACACCTTATGTTAATGAAAACCAATAATTTTTAATGATTTACCAATCAACTTTAGCTATAGATTAAGTATTTACCTTTACTAATGTCCATAACTACTTGCATACGCTTTTAAGAACGAAAATATCAATAATGTACTATTTTAGATTAACGCACCAAATGTTAGAGAGTTCCATCCATAGCAGTTCATTGGAATATAAAAAAATCAATATATTACATTCTCTTAATCGAAAATCAATATTTTTAACTTAGTTTCAGTTAAATTATCATCTATCATCAAATGTATTTATGTAAAATTCATAATTTTTTGTAATTTCAGACCGAAACGATTTTAAGAAAAATAACAATATTATGAGTGATTTTCCATGGTTTAAGCATTACCCCAAAGGTGTGCCTAGAGAGATTAATCCAGACCAATATTCCAGCCTCCCGGAGCTTTTTGAAGAAGTTTTTCTAAAGCATGGAGGTGCTGAAGCTTATGAAAACATGGGTAAAGTATTAACCTATTCAGAGGTAGATATTTTAACCAATCAATTTGCTTCTTATCTACAAAATGAAGCTGGCTTGCAAAAAGGTGATAGAATAGCGATTCAGATGCCAAACTGCTTACAATACCCAATTGCAATGATTGGAGCTTTAAAAGCAGGCCTAGTAGTGGTAGGTACTAACCCGCTTTACACCTCTCGCGAAATGTTGCACCAATTTACTGATTCAGGTGCAAAAGCTATTGTGATTATGGCCAATTTTGCCAGTAATCTGGAGAAGATTTTACCCGAAACTGAAATTAAAACGGTTATTCATACTCAACTGGGTGATATGTTGGGTGGACTTAAAGGTGGTATTGTGAATTTTGTTGTGAAATATATTAAAAAGATGGTACCATCTTATAATATATCATCTGCTATTAAATTTAATGATGTTTTAAAGATGGGTAAAAATAAGCCATTCAAAAAACCTGAATTAGCTTCGTCAGATTTAGCTTTCCTTCAATACACAGGCGGTACCACAGGAGTAAGTAAAGGGGCGAAATTGAATCACCGAAATTTGATTGCTCATACTATGCAAACGAAAGAATGGTTTAAGCCATTGTTTACAGAGGGCCAACAAGAACAAATGATTACAGCATTACCACTGTACCATATTTTTGCATTGGCTGTTAATGGCCTTCTCATGTTTAGTATAGGTGCAAAAAGCATATTGATCACCAATCCACGTGATATGCCGGCTTTTTTAAAAGAGCTTAAAAAACATCCTTTTACACTAATGACAGGTGTGAACACGCTTTTTAATGGGTTGTTAAATCAAGATGACTTTAAGAATGTTGATTTTTCTCACCTAAAAGGCTCAATTGGTGGCGGTATGGCGGTTCAAAAAGCTGTGGCCGAAAAATGGAAAAAAGCGACAGGAGGCCCATTAGTAGAAGGATATGGGTTGAGTGAAACTTCGCCTGTTTTAAGTGTGAATCCTTTGGATGGAAACGAGCGAATTGGCACTATTGGAATGCCAACTCCAAGCACTGAAATGAAGATTATGAATGAGGAAGGAGAGGAGGTGCCGATTGGTGAAGCAGGTGAAATTTGCGGTAAGGGTCCACAAGTTATGTCGGGCTATTGGAATAAAGATGAATTGAATGAAACCACATTCTTCAATAACGAATGGTTTCGTACAGGTGACATTGGGACGCAAGATGAAGATGGCTATTTTAAAATAGTAGACAGGAAAAAAGATATGATCAATGTATCAGGCTTTAATGTTTATCCTAATGAAATTGAAGACGTTATTGCTGGAATGGATAAGGTACTTGAGGTAGCTGTTATTGGAGTGCCAGATGAAAAATCTACAGAGGTGGTGAAAGCTTTTATAGTGAAAAAAGATCAATCACTTACGGAAGAAGAGGTAAAGGCATTTTGTAAAGAAAATCTGACAGCTTACAAATGTCCTAAATCAGTATCTTTTGAGAAGGAATTGCCAAAATCAAACGTAGGTAAAATTATCAGAAGACACTTAAGGGAAAAAGAAGAAGCTTAAAGTTATTTTAACTTTAATAGATTGAGGTCTTGCTTTATGAAAGTAAGACCTCTTTTTTTGACCTCATTTTAAATTGTGCTCCTTATAACTTCAGCAATGCTAAAGTGCTAATCATTCTCCCTATAACCTGAGAAAAGTTTTGCTCAACGCGAGCTGGATTTTGTAACTTAAATCCAAGCCCTATGGTGGGCGTCCCGATAATAATCAAGCTTTTTATCCCATTTATTAATTGTAGTCAATGTTTCAAAATAATTTAACAGGTGCAATTTAAAAACTCTCCACGCCAAGGTTCGTGCCTGCAACATGTCTCACGAAACTTAATTTGCAGGCTAATTTATCGTTAGAAAATAAAATTGAAAAATGACTAATCTATCATTGTTAACAAGATTACACCTGATGTTGTACTCTAAAATTAGCGAGAAATCACTCAATCTAAGCCCCGTTAGGGGTGTAATCTTAGTAGCCCAGTGCTTTAGCGCTGGGTTAAAATGTTCAATGTTAGACCTATTTTGGCGGCATTTTTGATCCGAAGGAAAGCAAAAATGATGACAAAATCTCATGATACAGGCATTCCAATAATGGCCTAATTGATATTTTCCTCCACCAGGTGAATGGAAGCAGAATTAATGCAGTATCGTAGGCCGCTAGGTTCAGGTCCATCTGGAAAAACATGACCAAGATGTGCATCACAAATATTACACATCACTTCCACTCTTACCATTCCGAAACTTGAATCTTTTTCGTATTTAATAACATTATCATTATAAGGCTCTGTAAAGCTAGGCCATCCGGATCCCGATTCAAATTTTAGATTAGAATCGAATAAAATTGTTCCGCAGCAAATGCAAGCATATTTACCAGGAGTATGTGCTTCACAATAGGTACCTGAATAGGCACGTTCTGTCCCTTTTTTTCTAGCTACCTGAAATTGCTCTGGAGTTAATTGAGCTTTCCATTCCTCGTCAGATTTTTCTACTCTTTTGGGGGCAACAGGAGCATCTTTTCCTGCAAATCTTATAACATCGTTCCAGTTTATCATAAATTAAATCTTTGTTTGTTTAACTGAATACAAATGGGATGGTTTGGTTTTATTGAAATTTGGGCATAAAAAAAGCTTCTCGATTCGGAGAAGCCTTCTTAAATTAAATGATCTAAAATGTATTATTTATCAATTAAGCTAATTTCACATTCACTGCATTTAAACCTTTTTTGCCATCTTGTAATTCGTAAACTACATCATCATTTTCTCTGATGTCGTCAATAAGACCTGATACGTGTACAAAATACTCTTTTTGTGTTGCTTCATCAACGATAAAACCAAAACCTTTGGAATCGTTAAAGAATTTTACTGTTCCTTTATTCATTATTATAATTTTAATATTTCTCCAAAGGTAAACTTTTTATTAATAATTATAACAATTGTCTAAATTATTTTACAATTAATTCTAATAGATTTTCGCAAAGTCCCTTTAAGTAGCTGTAAGGAACAATTATAAACCTAAGCCAGTCTTTGATTAAGCGATTTTTTACGATTAAAGGATGGAAATAAAATTGAGGCTGAGGTATCTAATCTTTACAGGGTAGGTGTTTTTGTTGATGAATTTCAATTCTATTCAGACTAAATCATACATTTTTATAGGTATTTGTAGGTATTATTTAAAAGTTTATTTCAAATTTGTGCTTTTAAATTAAAAATGAGGATGAAGAATTTATCTATAGCTGTAATATTTTTATTGTTAATATTGGTGAATTGTAATTCACCTCAGAATAGTCAAACTTTAGAAAGATCTAAGGTTTCCTATGAAATAGAGTTTATAGATCAATTAATTATTCCATTTGAATATCAATATCAAAATACTACGGTAGGGGGCTTATCTTCTGTTGAATATGGAGATAATAATCAATGGTATTTCATATCTGATGATAGATCAGAGTATGAGCCGGCCAGATTTTATAAAGCCAGAATAAACTACAGCCTTTCGGGTATAGATACTTTAATTTTTGATAAAGTGGTTTTCTTAAAAGATAAAGACAGCACCCTTTTTCAATTAAATGCTTTAGATCCAGAGGCTATTCGTTTCAATAAACGAAGCCAAACTTTGTTTATTAGTAGTGAAGGAGGAAGAACCGAGGGTAATATTGCTCCTTTTATAAGAGAGATGGACACTTTAGGAAATTTCATTGAAGAATATAATATTCCTAATCAGTTTAATTTTTACGATAATAAAGGCGTGAGGGATAATGGAGTTTTTGAAAGTCTGGCTTTTGGAAATGATAGTATGCTATGGTATGTAAATGAACTCCCCCTGATTGAAGATGGCCAAGTACCTCAATTTGAAAAAACTGTTTCCCCTGTCAGGCTATCTCAATTAGACATTAAGAATAACAAATCTCTTTCTCAATATGCTTATATGATTGAGCCTGTTCAAGCTCGCCCAATTCCTGAAGGTAGTTTTAATATTAATTCGGTGGTAGAGTTACTGGTATTAGATTCGCAAAACTTGTTGGTAATGGAAAGATCTTATATAAAAGGTGTAGGTAACTTTGTTAAAATTTTTAAGGTAAATTTTTCTGAGGCTACGGAGATATCTTCAATGGAAAGTTTAGTTGATAGTGAATATACACCCGTTAAAAAAGAGCTTTTAATTGATTTCTCCGATTTTAACATGAAAATTGATAATATAGAAGGGATGGCTTTCGGTGAGGATTTTCCTGACGGCCGAAAAAGCTTAATCTGTGTTTCTGATGATAATTTTGGAGAAACGCAACAAACTCAAGTATGGTTATTTGCTATAAAAGGGCTGTAGAATCGATCTGGGATACATGAAATTACAAATGGCTATAAAAAGCGAAAGGTCCCTCCCCAGGGACCTTTCTATTTCAACCAAAACCTTACAAAGTCATTAACTTATATAAGATATTCAAAGGTAAAATTAAATTTATACTTTTCAAATTTTTATAGTATTTTTTTAATCAAAATTGAAAAAAAAATAAAAAACCGCTGCCCACTCTTTTTTTATGCCTCTCGCATAGCCTATGGTACTACGGCTACTGTTTTCCACTCGGCCATCATCAGTGATATAACCAAGCGTACTTCTGGAGCTGTTTTCTACTCTGCCATTTTCCAAAACATAACCCACTGTTGATCGTGAGCTGTTTTCTATTGTTCCATTACTCCTTATATAACCAATAGTAGATCTACTGGCATTCTCGATTGTTCCATTACTTCTGATATACCCCACAGTTGATCGGCTGGCGTTTTCAATAGTTCCATCACTTTTAATATAACCTGTGGTACTTCTGCTGGAGGATTCTATGCTTTGCGCAAACGAAATAGTAATGCTAAATAGACAAATTATAAATATATAAATCCTTTTCATTTGTATTAATATTTAATCATCACCCCTATAAGTCTGGGCAAGTTATGGAATCAGAAAGACCGAAGCGTCACATGGCCAAAGGTTAAAATATTCCTACCACAGGTAGGTAAGCTATCCCTTGGTTGTTGATTTGCCTAAATCATGGTGATTTAATTTCTTTTTTTTAATCATTATCACAATAAATATGCCGTAACTTTTCAATTAAAAAGAAGATTTTAAATTCTTTGAATTTCTATAAAGATCTTATTTAATCTTTTGAAGATTTTAAGAATAACTAAATATATTCATATCTTTCAATGCTAAAATAGCTAACCATAAAATCATTGATTATATATTAAGGTTTACTTAGTTGGATTTTTTCTGCTGTTACTTTGAGGTTTTATTTGTTCAACTGAAATACTTATCTATTTAAAAGGTGATAGGGAAACTTAAAAAAAGGGTTTAGTATTCTAAATGGTAAATTTTTTTGAACGAGATATAGTGACTATAATTTTAAAAAAAGGTAGAGAAAGTTGAAACTATTTGAAGTATTTAAAACTCAAGATTAGCCAATATGGTTTATCAACTCAATAATTTAAACTGAAATATGGGACTTTACAATAAAATAAAATGGACTTTAGGAATTTTAGTTGTTTTCTTGCTGGTCGTGTTTACAAACTTGTCGGATAGGAATAATTTTTTAAGGGTAAGTGAAGCCGTGGAATCAATATATGAAGACAGGCTGGTTGTGAAAGATCTATTAATTACCATTACCAATATAATCCACAAAAAGGAAATAGCAGCTATAAAGGCTGATTCGGCTTTCTATTTAAGTGAAAATGAGAATTTAAATTTTATGTTGGAAAGTATTATTGCGCAATACGAATTAACAAAATTTACGAGGGCAGAAAGGATAATATTAAATCGTTTAGTAGTTGATTATGAAGAATTGAAGAAAAAAGAATTAGCCTATATTCAATCCGGTTTTTCAAATAAATCTAACTTGTTTGCACAGTATCAAGATATTAAAAAGGACCTTACTGATTTAGCTAAGATCCAGTTGATAGAAGGTAATAAGCAATTTGAAATTAGTAAAAGAGCTATGGATATGGTTGGTTTGTTCACCCAAATTGAACTTTATGTTCTTGTTTTTCTAGCTATTATCATTCAAATTATTGTGATATACAATCCTAAAAAAGAAGAATAAGTATTCCCTTTGTTTTTCTACAAATAGTGAGTGTTGTTTGGTTTTGATCTGTAAATGATAAAGCTTTTATTGATGGCCTTTAACATAATTAGAGCCTGCTTAAAAAGTTTTATGTGCGTCAAATACAATCGGACAAAGTGAAGGCTTTTCAGAAAGTAGCAAGTTTTATTACAGCTATTTAAAATATGCTATTTCTAAGCAG
>JBBSPJ010000157.1:0-9931 GCA_038258905.1 Cytophagales bacterium | reverse complement strand
CTCTATATGATCATTTTGGGTTTATGCCTTATGAGTTATGGATGGCTTTTTCTCAATTGGCAAACACAATCAACGGCAGCCACAACTACCACGCTATGTGTATTCAAAAATATTTCAGGCATTCCATGTCCATCTTGCGGAACCACGCGAAGTGTCATGTCAATTTATGAAGGAAATATTAAGCAGGCTATTATGTACAATCCCCTAGGTATTATTGCCGCGTTTATTTTAATTTTTACACCATTATGGTTGGCCTACGATTTTATTTTGGAAAAATCGACTTTGCAAAGCATATACCATAAAATGGAACTTCTGTTAAAAAATAAATTTATTGCTTTCCCCTTGATTTTGCTTGTGTTGAGTAATTGGATTTGGAACATAATGAAAGGATTATGATAAGCACCGGTACGTTTTCTTACAAAGTAGATGAATCAGAAGCAGAAAAAGCTTCCAATAGTTATGTAATGTCGCTAGTAGCTATAGTTGCAGGTTTACCCTTACCTATTGTTAACCTAATCGCCACCTTTATCTTCTATTTAGGTAATAGAAATTCCACACCATTTGTCCGCTGGCATTGCACACAAGCATTATTTTCACAATTATCTTTAGTAATCATTAATAGTATTGGCATATGGTGGACAGTTTCTATTGCCTTTGGAGATGAGCTGGTTACCAATGAGTATATTGCCTATCTCATAATGGGGTTCGGCTTCAATTTGGTGGAATTTATTGCTACCGTTTATACCGCCATTCAAACCAGAAAAGGTATCCATGTTAAATGGTGGTTTTATGGTGATTTTTCTGATTCCTTAGTTAAAGAATAAAAAAAATGAAGGTTATCATTAAATTAGCAGCTTTTGTCATTGTATTCGTAGTATGCTGGCTTGCATTGGCTCAAATTAATTGGGTGCAATTATTAGAGGTTAAAAAAACTTCTGATACTATAGAAGAGAAAATTACTGAGTTGATTAAAGAATCTATTGAACGATCGGAAGAGGTTATCAAGGATGAGAAAATTAAATCAGTGATTGACAGTTTGGTAAAAAGGATTACAAATGCTAATTCAGTTTATGGTGAGGAGCTTAAAGTGATTATTTTAGATAATCCCCAAATTAATGCTTTTGCCTTGCCGGATAATCATATTATTATTTATAGTGGTTTAATAAAAGCATGTGAAAAGCCTGAAGCCCTAAGTGGAGTAATTGCACATGAGTTAGCACATATCCGGCTCAACCATGTTATGAAAAAATTAGTAAAGGAAATAGGTATTTCAGTATTGTTTTCCATGACCTCAAATGGAAGCGGGGAGGTACCTAAACAAGTAACACAAACGCTCACTTCTTCCGCTTATGATAGAACCTTGGAAGAGGACGCTGATGGTAAAGCGTTTCAATATTTGATCAAAGCAGATATAGATCCTGCTCCATTGGCAGATTTTTTCTATAATTTATCTTTACAAGAGCCTTCTTATGCTAATAGACTGCAGTGGTTAAATACACATCCGCAAACAAAAGAAAGAGCCGAAATAATTATTGATAAACTTGTTGATACCAACTATGAATTTCGGCCCCTACTAACCAATACCACCTGGGAAAATTTGATAGAGGATATTCAAAATCTTGAAGCAGGTCCTTTATAATTTTACTGCAACCCCTAATCTCATAGCAAAACCACTACTCACGGCAAAGTAATCTGCCATGGTTTCTAATCGCCAATTTGAAGATAGCCCTATGGCATAACCCATTCCAATAGCTAAATCAGAGTTGTCCTTTAAAATACCACGCATTCTTAAAAACACAGGGTTAATTGGGTAAAAGCGGAAACCCACAGAGCCACCTAAATCTTTTTCAATGAATTCTAATCCACCGGTTACGGCAAAGCTGTTGGCTACAAAATAGTTAGCTTCAACACCAAATCTATATTTAGGAACATTTTCGAAAAATGGAGTGCTTAATAAATCTATACCACCGGCAATGCGCCATTGAGCTTTTGATTCAATCACATTAAAAGTGCAAATGAGGAAAGTAATAATCAATAGTTTTTTCATAGTTGAGATTTTATATTTTTTCAAAAATAGTTAATCAACTAGTACTAAAACATTCAATTTTGGGTAAGAACTTACTTATGTTCTTACTGAAATTGTAGGTATATGGATACGCTATTGGTCACTAATTCTTCAATAGGGCTACTGAAAGAATTCTGGCGATTAAACAAAGCATTAGTCATGCCTCGAGAGTACCTTATTTCCGGAGAGAATTTAAACAGTTTATAGTAAATGTCTACCCCGAAGCCAATTTCCAATGCGAGGTTAAAACTATTGATAATTAGTACATCTTCATTAATTTCTTCCGGTCTTTTTCCACTCACTTCGTACGAAGGCTTTATGCCTCCTATCATATAGGCTCTGAAATTCTTTCTTCTTTTTGATTTATACTTAAATAATAAGGGTACTTCTGCGTAAAAAGCTTCTTTTTTCCCCTGGATAGTACTTACTGTTCCCCTGTTAGATGTATTATAGTTAATAGTATATTGATATAAACCAACCCCCGGCAATACTCTAAAATCTAAATATTGGGCTAATCTTAAATTCAAGATAAATCCAACAGTGAACCCCGGAGAGTTGAGCGGAATTACGGAATGCAAAGTGTCAAAAGAGTTTTGAACGTAATTCTGATTGTGTTTCACTTTCATTCCGGCTGTATGTCCACCAATATAAAAGCCGTAATGAATTAATTCATTATCGTAATTGATCAGATTTTGCTCGCCTGTGTATTGAGCAGATAACTGAAAAGGTAGAACAAATCCTAATAAAATGATTATTTGATACCTGTATAAATGGAGCTTATTCCTAAAGTTAACGGTCTGCATTCGGTGTTTTTAAAGCCTAGTTTATCTAGTATTGATGTAAAAACTTTACCATCAGGAAAAGATTTCACAGATTCAGGCAGGTAGGTATATGCCGAACTATCTTTTGAAATAGTTTTTCCAATGGTAGGTAAGATATTTTTAAAATAGAAATTATAAAATTGTTTAAAAGGAAATCTTTTAGGTTTAGAAAATTCTAATATTACCACTTTGCCTCCCGGTCTAACAACTCTGTACATTTCTGCTAGTCCTTTTTCTAAATTCTCAAAATTCCTTACCCCAAAAGCAACGATAATGGCATCAAACATATTGTCTTCAAAAGGTAGGTTTTCCGAATCTCCAGACTCCAAACTAATTCTTGAGTCCAGTTTTCTTTTCTTTAGTTTGGCACGACCCACATTTAGCATACCCTCTGAAATATCTACTCCAATCACCTTTTCAGGGTTTAAGCTTAAAGATTCTATAGCGAAATCACCGGTACCGGTAGCAATATCAAGTATTTTTTTTGGCTTTATCTCCTTTAATAATTTAATAGCCTTTTTTCTCCATCTGATATCTATACCAAGACTCAAAAAATGATTTAAAAAATCATATCTCGGGCTAATATTATCAAACATATCAGCAACCTGCTGTTTTTTACTTGATTCTTTGTCTTTATAAGGAAGTACCGTCATCGGATTATTTTATATTTCAGTTGATAACCAAACCTGAGAGGAATTAATTTGTTTGTAAATAATATTTTATAAAAAAGTCTCCTCTTTTCAGGGGAGACTTTTTATTCAGGTCAATTAAATGACAATTAAATAATTAACATCGCATCGCCATAAGAAAGAAATCTATAATTTTCTTTTATAGCAGTTTGGTAGGCTTTAATTACATTATCATAACCGCCAAACGCGCAAGCCATCATTAATAAGGTTGATTCAGGCATGTGGAAATTGGTTAATAATGCGTTGCAAATTTTAAATTCGTAAGGAGGGAAAATAAACCTGTCGGTCCATCCTTCATTTTGCTTTAATCTATTATTGGCATTTACTGATGATTCCATAGAACGCATTGCAGTAGTACCCACAGCACAAACTCTTTTTTTACTATTCAAGGCCTCATTTACTACTTCCGCAGTTTTGGGAGGCACTTTATAATTTTCAGAGTCCATTTTATGCTTAGTAAGATCTTCTACATCTACCGGGCGGAATGTGCCTAGGCCTATATGTAAAGTAATGGGAGATGTTTTCACACCTTTTAGTTCCATTCTTTTCAATACATTGCGTGTAAAGTGCATGCCGGCAGTAGGTGCAGCTACAGCACCAATTTCTTCAGCATAAATAGTTTGGAAACGCTCTCTATCGGCTTCTTCAACAGGTCTTTTGATGTACTTAGGTAAAGGTGTTTCACCTAAAGTGTCCACCATTTTGTAGAATGCTTCATCATCACCATCGTACAAAAACCTGATAGTTCTTCCTCTTGATGTGGTATTATCAATAACCTCGGCTACTAATTCACCATCACCAAAATAAAGCTTATTACCTACTCTGATTTTCCTGGCCGGATCTACTAATACATCCCAAAGGTGCATCTCCTTATTAAGCTCTCTTAATAAGAAAACTTCTATCTGAGCTCCAGTTTTTTCTTTGTTTCCATATAGCCTTGCAGGAAAAACTTTGGTATTGTTCGTTACCAAAACATCACCATCATCAAAGTAATCTACTATGTCTTTGAAAATTTTATGTTCAATTTTTCCGGTATCTTTGTGTAAAACCAGTAATTTTGAAAGGTCCCTGTCTTCTGCAGGGTGCTGTGCCACTAATTTAGCTGGCAATTCGAATTTGAATTCTGATAATTTCATACTTAATATTACGGTATTAAGTTAATAGGTTTAAAAATTTAAGAGGGCAAAGTTAATAATAGTTTTTTATATTCTTGTAGCTTTATATTTTAATATTATTGTATGATTTATATTCATTTACTTCTTGAAAGCTTTCGCTTTGCTATAAGTGCACTGAGAGCTAACTTATTACGTACTATTTTGTCTCTATTAGGCGTAACAGTTGGTATATTTTCAATTATCGCTGTTTTTACGTTGGTAGATTCTCTTGAGAATAATATTAGAAATAGTCTCAATTTTTTGGGTGATGATGTAGTACGGATTCAAAAATTCCCCTGGATTTTTGAAGATGATTACCCATGGTGGAAGTATGTAAACCGACCAAAAGCAAATTATGATGAATTTAAATTTTTAGTAGAAAACTCTAAAGAAGCTTCTAACATTACCATTTTCGCAGAAAGATTTGGTACTACTGTAAAGCAAGGAAACAATAGCTTAAGCGGAGCCATAATTTCAGGAGTGGCTTATAGGCATAAAGATGTATTTGATATTCCTGTGAATGAAGGCAGGTATTTTAGTCCGCAGGAAATAGAAAAAGGGAATAGTGTAACTATTATTGGAGCTGAAGTAGCTAAAACGCTTTTTCCAAGAACAAATCCATTAGGAAAAGAAATTAAAATCAGAGGAGATAAATTCAGAGTGATAGGAATAATGGAGGCTCAGGGTGCCGGCTTAATTAATGCCCCAAGTGCTGATGATTATTGTTATGTGCCTTATAAAACTTTTTTCAAAATGTATTCAGGCAGAGGAGTTTTCGGTGTTGAATCAATTATTGCTGCAAAAGGTTTTGCCGAGGATGAAGGGTTGATGCAATTAGAGGGGGAATTGACTGGGCTCTTAAGGCAAAAAAGAGGATTAAAGCCAAGGGAAGTAACAAATTTTGCACTAAACAGACCTGAAGCTTTTGGAGATGTAATAAGTTCTATTTTTGGTGTGATCACTTTAGCGGGCTGGGTAATAGGAGGCTTTTCTATATTAGTAGGTGGTTTTGGTATTGCTAATATTATGTTCGTATCAGTAAAAGAAAGAACTAATATCATCGGCATACAAAAATCATTAGGGGCTAAAAATTTCTTTATTCTCTATCAATTCTTATTTGAAGCAGTATTCCTCTCCATGCTGGGAGGATTATTAGGTATATTATTGGTTTATCTTTTGAGTTTTGCTTCTTTGGGTAGCCTGGAATTAAATTTATCTTTAGGAAACGTAATATTGGGGTTATCCGTCTCCGTTATTATTGGAACGGTTTCGGGAATTGTGCCGGCAGCAATGGCCTCTAAAATGGATCCTGTAATTGCCATCAGAGCATAGTCATATTATAAATTTAAATAGATTAACTATATGTTAAAAGTACTTTTTATATCAGTATTTATTTTTTGCACAGTACAAGAAGTAGAATTAAAAAAGAGAAATTTAACAGAATATCTCTCAATGAGTGTAGCCACTGAGTTGCGAGATATGACTCAACAAGAATTATCAGCCAAGTTTTTAGGGGCTAAAATACCAGATGCAGCTTTAACAGATGATCAATCAGCTATTGAATTTACAGTTACCGGCTCTCCCACATTTTGGCTTGAAAAAGATTTAGCCTTGTTAAAAGACTTTTATGATTCCAGTATTCCTAGTTTATTCAACGATATAAAATTTGAAAAGCAGGAAATGATAACAATTGGAGAGAAAGAGTTTATCGTTTATCAATTTGATGGCACTCCTAACGTAGAAACTAACTCAAGCAGAATGCCTGAGAAAAGATTTACGTATTTAATGTATACCATTTATCGTGGTGGTTTGGTGACCATTAGTTTTTCTTGCCCTCCCTACTTGAAAGGCAAATGGAAACCGATTGCGGAAAAGATGTTCGAAACAGTTAAATTCAGGTAAACATAAGATGGAACTCACCGTTTATTCACATGAGCACTTTATGAAGGAAGCTCTCAGGCAAGCGCAGATAGCATTTGACGAGGGCGAAATTCCTGTCGGTGCTGTTGTGGTTTGTCAAAAAAAAATTATTGCTAAGGCTTACAATCAAACAGAAAGACTAAATGACGTTACGGCTCACGCTGAAATGTTAGCAATTACTTCTGCTGCCAATTATCTGGGAGGTAAATACCTGAAAGACTGCACATTGTATGTAAGCCTGGAGCCATGTGCTATGTGTGCAGGCGCTTTATTTTGGTCGCAAATTGAGAATATTGTATTTGGGTTAGCCGATGAGAAAAGAGGTTTTAATACTTTAAATCCCAATATAATTCATCCTAAAACCAAGGTGAGTTCCGGTTTAATGGCAAAAGAGAGTAAGCAATTGCTCGATGAGTTTTTTTTAAGAACCAGAAATAAGAACTGAATTTTAATAATTGTTTAACTTATAAATCATAAATATTATGGCTTTTGAATTACCTGCATTACCATATGCAAAAGATGCTTTAGAACCCAATATTGATGCGCAAACTATGGGAATACACCATGGTAAGCATCATGCAGGATATGTAACAAAATTAAATGCTGCTATTGAAGGTACAGATATGGAAGGGAAACCTTTAGACGAACTTCTCAAAAATAACAGTGATAAGGCTGCTGTGAGAAATAATGGCGGTGGTCATTACAATCATTCACTTTTTTGGTCAATAATGGGCCCTAACGGCGGTGGTAAACCAAGTGGAGATTTATCCAAAGCCATTGATGATGCCTACGGCTCTTTCGATAAATTTAAAGAAGAATTTTCAAATGCTGCAGCTACCAGATTTGGTTCCGGATGGGCTTGGTTATGCGTGCATAAAGGTGGTAAAGTAGAAGTTTGCTCTTCTGCCAACCAGGATAATCCAATCATGCCAAATGTAGGTTGTGGTGGAATTCCAGTTTTAGGATTAGATGTATGGGAGCATGCTTATTACCTAAAATATCAAAATAAAAGACCGGAATATATTGATTCATTCTTCAATGTAATTAACTGGGAAGAAGTATCTAAAAGATATGATATTGCAAAATAATTAATTTTTTTTAGCAATCTAAAAAGCACCTCAATTAAATGGGGTGTTTTTTTTTGCCGTTTTTTTTGATGTATCACTCCGCTGATCTAATAATTATAAATTATACCTCTAAGAATCATTTATTAATCATATTTTTGCAAACCCTAATAAAAAAACCTCGCAAATGAAAAATTATCCCACTGTAGTACTTAAAAAAGGAAAAGAGAAATCCTTAGAGCGTTTCCATCCATGGATTTTTTCCGGAGCAATAAAAACATTGCCAGAAGAATTAAAGGAGGGGGATTTGGTACAAGTTGAAGCAGCCTCTGGGAAAGAAATTGGAGTAGGCTATTTTCAGATTGGCTCCATAACAGTAAGGATGCTAAGCTTTAAATTTCAAACTTTAGACCATGATTTTTGGAAGCAGCTACTTATAGAGGCTATAGAATTAAGAAAAACAGCCAATTTGTGGGATAATCCGGAGACCAATGTTTTTAGGTTGATTCATGGGGAGGGAGATGGCTTTCCAGGGCTCATTGTAGATTACTATGCGGGTTGTGTGGTTTTTCAGGCACATACAGTAGGTATGTACCGCATTAAAGAAGTTTTTATTGAAGTGCTAAAAGAAATTTTAGGTGATAGGTTAAAAGCTGTTTATGATAAAAGTAATCATACTTTACCTTTTAAAGCTGAGCTGAAAACTACTGATCAGTTTTTGTATGGTGAGGAGAAAGCAGAGTGGGAAGTGCTGGAATATGGTGCTAAATTCAATATAAATATCATTACTGGTCAGAAAACTGGTTTTTTTGTTGATCAGAGAGAGAATAGAAAGCTGTTGGAAGAATACTCAAAAGGTAAGAAGGTGCTAAATACCTTTTGTTATTCAGGTGGGTTTTCGGTTTTTGCCTTGAAAGCCGGAGCTGATTTAGTGCATAGTGTAGATAGTTCACAGCCTGCAATAGATTTAACCGAGCAAAATATTGCTCTTAATTTTACTGATACCTCTAAGCACAAATCCTATTGTGCTGACGTATTTGAATTTTTAGCAGATATGCCTGAGCAATATGATGTAATTATATTGGATCCGCCTGCATTTGCCAAGCATAGAAATGTGCTAAGCAATGGATTAAAAGGCTACCGCACTATCAACGAAAAGGCAATCCGTAATATGAAGTCAGGTGGTGTATTGTTTACTTTTAGTTGCTCACAAGTTATATCTACTGATCATTTCAGAACAGCAGTGTTCTCGGCTGCGGCTATAGCTAAAAGAAAAGTACAGATCATTCATCAACTGCATCAGCCGGCTGATCATCCGATTAGTATTTACCATCCTGAAGGAGAATACTTAAAAGGGTTGGTAGTGAGGGTTTGGTAGGGGGCAGATGTAATTGATTTCAAGATTTAGAATTTTATTTTTATTCTTGGTTTGGTAAATAAAAGAAAACAAAAGTTATATATTTGAAACTTAACTTATAAGTGAAGCGTTTTAATGTTGAAATATTCAAGTCTTTTGAACGGACAACTATTTATACTTTGCATGAGCCTGGTAAAGCAAATAGTGAAACTGATGATTTTTTATTGCGCTTTATGTATGATTCCAATTTCAAAAAAGATGTTGAAACTATATCATATTATATAATGAAAATTGGACAAAGAGGCGCTTTAGAAAGAAATTTTAGACCTGAAAGGGATGCTATTGCGATACCGATAAGTTCATCTATATTAAGGCTTTATGGATATAGAGTTAATGATGAAATATTAATACTTGGAAATGGAGGTGCTAAAACATCTAAAAAAGTTCAAGATAGTCCAGATGCATTTCCACACTTTAAACTAATGAATGATTTAGCTTATATTTTAAATTTAAAGCTAGGCAAAAGAGAATTAATTATTGAAGGCAATCAACTTATAGGCGATTTGTCTTTTTTTGTAAAATAACCCAAATAATCATGAGTAAAATTTTTGATTCTATCGAGGTAAGAGAAGATATTAAGCAGGCTGTAGATCTATCTTTTAAAATAGCTGACCAAATACATGCCGTTTTAGATCGTCAAGGTAAAACTCAAAGAGACCTTGCTGTTCTATTAGGGAAAAAAGAATCTGAAATTAGTAAATGGTTAACAGGTAATCATAATTTCACAACCAAAAGTATTGCTAAAATACAAGCAGCCCTAGGGGAAAGTATAATTTTAACTACGGGAGATGCTGAAAAGCT
>JBBSPJ010000156.1:0-9944 GCA_038258905.1 Cytophagales bacterium | reverse complement strand
GTGATTTCTCCCTGATAGCCTAATATTAATTCCTCATTGTCTTTAAGCTGTTGGTACTTTTCTATAGTATTAATCATTCTGTATTCCCTAATTAAACAAGGCTATAATCATTAATCACAAATTACAATTAAATTTTAAAAAATAGAATATTATTAAGAATAATTAATAAAATTATTTCTTATTTCACGTTACCTGTTAATTTCTTAATCAAAGGACTGAGAATTAATATAATTAATCCGGCGCCTAGTGTAAAAAGTGTTATAAAAGTAAATATATCCGGTAAAAGTGAAGGATCCTCTTTGATTACCTCCTGATCGAATTCTCCGGCCACTCTACCGGCAATTAAATTACCAAAAGCTACGGACATAAACCATGCCCCCATCATTTGCCCTACCAATCGTTTAGGAGCTAATTTAGTTACAGCACTTAAGCCAACGGGACTTAAAAATAACTCTCCTGAAGTATGTAGCAAATAAGTTAATAATAGCCAGGTAGGTAATGCTGAGTTTCCTTTAACAACTATAAATGAAGCTGCGACCATTGCTGCAAATCCTATTCCAAGTAAAAGTAGGCCGAAAGCAAATTTAAGTGGAATATTAGGGTTTAAATGACGTTTGGCTAACTGTACCCATAACCATCCAAAAACAGGTGATAAAACTATAATAAATAATGGGTTAGCGCTCTGTAACCAACTAGCAGGCATTAACCAACCTCCTATTTCTCTATCTGTATATCTTTCTGCAAACAGGTTTAAAGAGGAGCCTGCTTGTTCAAAGCCTGACCAAAAGAAGGCAGAAAATATTAATAGAATTGCTATAGCACCAATTTTTTTGGTTTCATCCTTATTAAGTCCCCCAAATGCAAAGGTGACTATAAAAAACAAAGAAAGTGCTCCAGAAACTACATAGGTCGCTACTTCTGCAACTGCAACTGCATTAATATTTACGTATCCTAAGGTTGTAAGCAATGTAAGAACAACTAGTAAAATTAAAAATAGATAAATACCAAGCTTTATTTTCCTTCTAACATCAATCTGCATTTGGTTGGCAGGATCGTAACCTTCAGGATGTAAGCCAACACCATCAAGATTCTTGCTGGTAAGTTTATACTGAATTACACCAAGTAACATACCAAATCCGGCAACCCCAAATCCTAAATGCCAGTTTACGCTTTCTCCTAAATAACCTGTAATTAATGGAGCTATAAATGCACCTAAATTAATTCCCATATAGAAAATTGAGAAACCAGCATCTCTTTTGGCTGGCTCATTATCAGAATAAAGCCCTCCTACAATACTACTAATATTAGGCTTCAACAAACCTGTACCTAATACGATAAGCACTAAGCCAATGAAGAAAAATTCGTCTGATGGAATAGCCATACAAAAATGGCCTGCTGCAATTATAATACCTCCATAAAGCACAGCTTTCTGTAAACCAAAAAATCTATCGGCTAGCCAGCCTCCTGGTAATGCTAATAAATAAACAAACATAGTATAGAGGCCATAAATAGCTGTAGCAGTTTTATCGTCCATGCCCATGCCACCATTTTCAATAGTAGCTACCATAAATAGCACTAATAGTGCACGCATTCCATAATAACTGAACCTCTCCCACATTTCAGTGAAAAACAAGGTGGCTAAACCTTTAGGATGACCAAAAAATGATTTATCTATACTCATATAATCTAATAGTTAATTAAGCTTAAAATTTCGAGTGGCTAAAACTAATACGGCTTATCCATTAAAACAAGCCATTGATCAAAATAGCTTTAAAATAAGGGGATAGTGTATTTTTTACACTTTGCAAACGTTTGCAATTACTTATAAAATTACTTTTTAAGCATTAAATTTTATTTAACTTTGCACCAATAATCGTATCAATCTCTAAAATATTAGTAAAATAATGAAGGAATTTGGATTAAAATCCTCTGTTGCCGGACTTGAAAGTCTTGGCTTACAAAACGTAAGTGAAGCCTACTGGAACCTTACTCCAGCTGAACTGGTTGAACATGCCCTCTTGAATAAAGAAGGCGTTTTAAACGATACTGGAGCTTTAATGTGTGATACCGGAAAGTTTACTGGAAGATCTCCTAAAGACAAATTTATTGTTAAAGATGATAAAACTGCCGACAAAGTGTGGTGGGGAAATGTAAATATTCCATTTGAACCCGCGAAATTTGATGCATTACACCAAAAGATGCTTAAATTCCTAGAAGATAAAAAAGTTTATGTGCGTGATGCTTATGCAGGAGCTGACAAAACATACAGATTAAAATTAAGAGTAGTAAATACCCAAGCTTGGCATAATCTATTTTGCTATAATATGTTCCTAAGGCCTGAGAAATACAAATTAGAAAGCTTTGAGCCTACTTTTACCATTATCAACGCGCCTGAGTTTGAAGCTGATCCTGAATTAGATGGCACTAGGCAGAAGAATTTTGCTATCGTTAATTTTACTAAAAATATTATTCTAATCGGAGGAACCGGCTATGCAGGAGAAATGAAGAAAGGTATATTCTCTGTGCTAAATTTCACTCTACCAACAGATCATAATGTATTATCTATGCACTGCTCAGCTAATATGAGTGAAAAAGCAGATGGTGACACAGCTATATTCTTTGGCCTTTCGGGAACAGGTAAAACTACATTATCAGCAGATGAAAACAGAGGTTTAATTGGCGATGATGAACATGGATGGACTGATCAGGGGGTATTTAATTTTGAGGGTGGTTGCTATGCTAAAACCATAGACTTAACTAAAGAAAATGAGCCACAGATTTTTGATGCCATAAGATTTGGTGCTATAGTAGAAAATACTCGATTTATTCCAGGAACACGCACCATAGATTATAAAAATGTGAGCGTTACTGAAAATACACGTACCGCCTACCCTATTGATCATATTGATAATGCAGTTTCTCCATCTATCGGTGGAGTTCCTAAAAATATTTTCTTCTTAACCTGTGATGCCTACGGAGTATTGCCTCCCATTTCAAAACTGAGCAAGGGACAAGCTATGTATCATTTTATTTCTGGCTATACTGCTAAAGTAGCAGGTACAGAAGCTGGTGTAACTGAACCGCAAACTGTTTTTTCTGCTTGTTTTGGGGCACCATTCCTCCCACTTCACCCAACTAAATATGCTGAAATGTTAGGCAAAAAGATGGATGAAAATAAGGTAAATGTTTGGTTGGTGAATACAGGCTGGTCGGGTGGCCCTTATGGTGTAGGCTCAAGAATGAAGTTAAAATATACCCGTGCCATGATTTCTGCCGCTCTAAACGGAGGTTTAGATGATGTAGGATACAGAAACCATTCCATTTTTGGTTGCGCTATACCTGCTACTTGCCCTAATATTCCTTCAGAAGTTTTGAGTCCGAGGGAAACCTGGAAAAACGATAAAGGCTACTATCAAATGGCTAATAAATTAGCAGGTGAATTCAATGAAAATTTTAAAAAGTTTGAAGAATATGCTAATAATGAGATTATGGACGGAGCGCCTAAACCTAATTTGGCTAAATTTTAAAAATATGATATAAGTCTATTCATTAATTGAATAGCTTATTAATAAGATTGTTTTGTTGTTTTAATTTTGATCGACTGCTGTGAAATTTTTAAAAGGGTTTTCAGCAGTCTTTCTTATTTATAGACTTTGAATATATTAATACAATATATGTATGCAATCTTAAACTTGCTACTGCCATGATAATTACAGTTATTTGTCCTCTTAATGACTTTATCAGATTTAATAATGATCCAAAATATACCTGAAAACCTACTATTTCCAGTAATGGGAGAATCATTAACTGCCCAAAATAGTCTGGAAATGAATTTCACTGCCACCAACGCAGCACTCACTCAGGTAGATTTAAAAAACACCTCTCTTTTCAATGATTTTGTCTTTGATCTATTAAACCAAGCAAACAAAAAGTTTGGATATGGAGGTTACCTGGAAAACAGAGTCATTTACAGGCGAAGTGATCATTTCCAACAAGGGGAATCACGCTGTTTTCATTTAGGAATTGATATTTGGGCTGAAGCAGGCCAGCCTGTTTATTGCCCATTTGATGCCAAAGTGCATAGCTTTGCCGATAACAATAATTTTGGCGACTATGGACCCACTATTATATTAGAACATATCTGGGAAGGCAATACTTTTTTCACACTGTATGGACATTTAAGTTTGGATAGTCTAGAAAATATTACAGAAGGTCATCTTATAAATAAGGGAGAGAAATTCTGCGCATTAGGTCCTTACCCTGAAAATGGTGATTGGCCCCCTCACCTGCATTTCCAGATAATGAATAGTATGGAAGGTAGAAAAGGAGATTTCCCTGGTGTTTGCAGCGCTTCCGAATTAAATCATTTCCAAGGTATTTGCCTGAATCCTAATCCTTTTGTAAGAATTGAAGATTAATTTTAGCTTTTAACACAGCTTTCACTCTTCACTTTGCCTTTCTTCAATATTCTTAATATGCTTTGTTGAAGCCCCGATAATACCATATCCATTTTCAATATTTGAATAAACCTGGGTGGGTTCTGTAAATACATCAGGATACCTGTTATTTTCTAATGAAATATAATATCTATAGAAAGCCTCACTTACTTGATGCAATTGAATCTGATGATATTTTTTATAATAAAAGGTAGAATCCTCTTTACGCTCCATTATTCTTAAATCATTGTAGCTAAAAAGGGTTAAAGAATATTCTCCACCATTAAAAAATTCATCACTTAATAACATTAAATCCCCGCCTCCTTGAACATAAGCCCTTTCAATCTGATTATCATTGGTATTGTAACTACTGCTATAAACATAACGATAGATTGTATCCTGACTAACTTGCGGATTCCAATTTACTTCTGTAGATAAAATTCTCATTACATAGTAATTTCTCTCTTCTGCAGGATCGATTAAATTAATACGTATTTCTCCTGCATAGTTTTGATATTGATTTTCATCTGTTAAAAGATTAACGTACTCAAGTGTAATGTTTTCGGGACTTATCCTTGTCGGCATCTGAATGGAGCTTTTTACTGTCCCATAATTCACATGCTCAGCAATTATTTCATAACTGCTATTTTCAGAAAAAACAAAGTCTGCATTAGTATAAATTTCGTTATCAAAATCATAAAGTAATTCACTCACAAATTCACCATCACTGTATAAAGTTACTGTAGCATCTGTAATTTTTGTGTTTTTGTTTTGGTCAAAAACGAATACAGATTTATCTATTTTCACCTCAGGCACCTGACCTGCCTGAAACCAGCCATTAAGAACTAATCGATCTGAACCTTCCTTCACCTCTATTTCAATCTCTTTTTCACAAGCCGACAGAAATAGGAGAAATAAAATCGATATATATTTTATTTTATTTACGATCATTTGGGAAAATTTTAAAGCTGTAACTTACTGAGGGAATTAATTGAAAAAGACTCACTTGATAAAATCCTGTCTCTCCATTTTGATTGGTTTGTGTATCTATAAAGAAAGGGTTTTGCCTATTGTATAAATTATAAACACTCACATTCCAACTGGCCTCTCCCCATTTCTTTTTCTTATGCCAGGTTAAACCAATATCCATTCGATGATAAGCAGGCATTCTATAAGCATTTCTGTCGCTATATTGGAACACATCATTTCCAGAACCATAATAATATTCATATTCAGACTCTTCATTCGAATTATTTGGTTTCAATGCCGGGTAACGCGCTATAGGTATGGTGATGGCATTTCCTGTACCATAAACCCAAGTAGCTCCAATTTCAAACTTTTCACTCTTTTTATAATTGGCTACTATGCTGATATCATGCCTTCTATCATATTTATAAGGATATACTCTTCCAAAATTTAAATCCTCGAATTGCCGGTTATTCCAGGAAAGTGTATAACCAACCCAACCAGTTAATTTACCTTCATTCTTTCTTAAAAGAAATTCAGATCCATAACTCCAACCATTTCCGGAAGTCACTTTATTCTCCCAAGAGTCTGAAACTTCTAGAAAATTGGAGCCCTCTCTGTATTCTATTAGGTTCTTCATATCCTTATAGTAGGCCTCCATACTTGCTTCGTATTTGCCCTTTCCTAGTAAAGACGAGATTCCAATGGCTGTCTGTTGGGACAACTGAGGCTTAATATTTTCTGTAACCGGCACCCATAAATCTGTAGGTAAGCCAATGCCTGAATTGGTTAATAAATGGAGAAATTGGGCCATTTCAGCATAAGAGGCTTTTACTGACAGATTATCATTGATCAAATACCTACTGCTAATTCTAGGCTGAAAGGAAGGATACCATTTTTGATTAACATAAAATGCGGAGGCATGAACTCCAGCATTGATTTTTAATTTTTTAATAGGTTCAAACTCGTCTTCAACATAAACAGCGTATTCATTTCCATAAATTGCAGGAGAATTAGGCATCTCAAATTCACTATCGAAGTCCCCTTCTACATTAAAAGCTTCAGGCTGAAAAATATGGTAAATATAGTTGACACCAAATTTGATTGCATGTTTATTATTAAGGTAGTAGTCGAAATCAAAGCGTAAACCATAATCTTGTATCCCTGAATTGTAAGCCGCATAATAACTGTTATCGATGGCCTCTCCCGTGTCATTATTAGTTGTAGAACTCTCTGAATCTTCGAATAGCTCGAAATTATAACGGCTATAAGTGGCAGTTGTATTCAAAAACAACCTATTGGAAAATAAGTGATTCCATCTGGCAGCGGTGGTGATATTACCCCATTTGATACCGTACTCATCATCGTAACTATAACTGGAGGCACCAACATCGTTTCTAGATTCATATTCATCTTTTGCATAGAATTTATCTAAACCGGAGTAGGCGCTTATGTATATTCTGTCTTTATCACTTAATATATAATTGGCTTTAGCATTTAAATCGTAAAAATAGTAGCCTAAATCTCCATCACCTTCCGTTGCGGCCCGGATTAAGGGTCTGGCCAGTACATCTATATAGGTTCTCCTGGCAGAAACTATAATGGAACCTTTGTTTTTAACAAGAGGTCCTTCTACGGAAAGTCGAGAAGAAATAAGCCCTATACCTCCTTCTGCTTGCCAGTTTTGCATATTGCCTTCTTTCATACTAATATCAATCACAGAAGATAGCCTCCCTCCATATCGAGCAGGGAAGCCTCCTTTAATTACATCTACCGTATTAATAGCATCTGCATTAAATACAGAGAAAAATCCGAATAAATGAGAAGCATTATATACCGGAACTCCATCTAATAAGATTAAATTTTGATCAGGGCCACCCCCTCTTACATAAATGCCGCTGCTACCCTCAGTGCCACCCTGCACGCCAGGCATTAGTTGAATAGCTTTCATTACATCCACCTCACCCAATAAAGCTGGTATACTTTTAATTTGAGTAGCCTGAATTTTCATACTACTCATTTTAGTGAGCTCCAGATCAGGTCTGCTACCTTTCACTACTACTTCAGAAAGCGCATCGGATAGTGTTAGTTGAAAATTAATCGTACTATCTTTTTTTAAATTTATAAAAACCTTTTGCGCTTCATAGCCCACATATGAAACTTCCAAAGTAGCTGTATCTTTGGGTAAGCTTAAGCTGTAGAAACCGAATGTATTGGCTGAAGTTCCTATTTTTTGAGCAGGTTGCCAAATATTGGCACCTATTAAGCTTTCACCGGTTTGAGCATCTTTAATATAGCCACTAATACGATTTTGAGCCTTTATTTGAGAAAGGGAGAAAACGAAACTTAATAATCCTAGCAGTAAAAGACTTTTCATGTACAGAGGTTCGTAAGGTTAAAATTGATTATCATATTATTTACATAATATTGATAACGAACGTAAACATAAATGATAAATTATAATTTTATAGAAGATTTATTGAAAAAATATTTTCAGAATTAAAATATCAAACTTAAAATATACCTATTAATAGAAATATTGTATTATTCTACTAAGGCACCAGCAATAGTGGCAGTCATCATACAAGCTAAGGTGGCGGCTAAAAGAGCGCGCATACCTAATTTGGAAAGATTTCCTTGTTGGTTAGGTGCCATTCCACCTATACCTCCTACTTGTATAGCAATAGAACTGAAATTGGAGAAGCCACATAGAGCATAAGTGGCAATAATGATAGATTTATTACTAAGTGCTGAAGCTTCTTTTAAATCAGAAAGACTTAAATAGGCGACAAATTCATTGATTACTGTTTTTTGACCTAATAAGCTGCCTACTGCTAAAGTATCTCCCCATTCAACACCCATAGCAAATGCAAACAGCCTAAAACCTTGACCTAAAATATATTCCAGACTAAAAGCATTAAAGGTGCCATTGGTAGAACTTCTCACAAATTCATTTAGTCCTGTAAACTCACCTACTACATTACCCAAAAAATAATTAATTGCTGCAATTACAGCTATAAATGCCAATAACATACCTCCTATGTTTAAGGCTAGCTTTAATCCTTCGGAAGCCCCCCTGGAAAGCGCATCAATTAAATTCACTCCCATTTTTTCCTGGCTAACCTGTAACTTATCATCTATCCCATCCGGATTAGTTTCAGGGATAAGAATTTTAGCAATAACAATGGCTGCCGGGGCATTCATTATAGAGGCACTTAATAAATAAGAAGCAAATTTCGATTGTTGTACAGGATCATCTCCTCCTAAGAAAGCTACATAGCCGGCTAAAACCCCTCCTGCAATGGTTGCCATACCGCCTGTCATCAAACACATTAGCTCTGATCGTGTCATATTAGCCACAAAAGGTCTCACCAAAAGCGGTGCTTCTGTTTGTCCGAGAAAAATATTTCCAGCTGCCGACAAACTCTCTGCACCAGAGAGTCTCATAGTGCGTGACATCACCCAGGCGATGCCATATACTAATTTTTGAAGTATACCCAGGTAATAAAGACCTGCTGTAACCGTTGAAAAGAATATTACTGTTGGAAGTACTTGGAAGGCGAAAATAAACCCAAAGGAACTACCAGCCAGATCACCAAATAAAAACCGAGCACCATCGCCCGAGAAACTTAAAAAAATCACAAAAGCATCAGATACTTTTTTAAAGAGCAACTCTACAAAATCCACTTTGGTGATCAGTAAACCGAAAATTATCTGCAATAACAAACCAGTCCCTACTAAACGCCAGTCGATTTTCTTTTTATTAACTGAAAACAAGTAAGCAAAACCTACCAATACCAGCAATCCAATAAGCCCTCTAATGTAATCCATAGAATATTTTCAGAAAGGCACAAAAATAAAGGAATAAGGCTAATTAAAAAATGTATTTCGTAGTTTGTATTCCAGCGGTAAAAAGTAAAGGCCTAAATTATAGCGTCAGATACCTATAATTACTTAGATATTATTTAATTTTGACTATGATTTTATTCTATCAGCCATTACTGCCTCAAGTAAATACTCTTGATTTAGAGGAATCTAAGCATTGTATTAAAGTGCTTAGAAAACAGAATGGTGACATTATACACCTAATTGATGGTAAAGGAAATTTCTACGAAGCGAAAATAACGGAAGCTAATCATAAAAAATGTGGTTTTGAAATATTGAATACCAGCTCTGAGAAACCTCATGCATTTAAAAGACATATTGCCATCTCTCCTACTAAAAATTTAGACCGAATGGAATGGTTTATTGAGAAATCAGTAGAATTGGGCGTAGATGAAATTAGCTTTTTAAATTGTTACCATTCCGAGCGAAAGGTTTTAAAACTGGACAGGCTAGAGAAAAAAGCGATAAGTGCTATGAAACAATCCGGTAAAGCTTCCCTTCCTATTTTAAATGAAATGATAGCATTTGAAGATTTTATTAAAAATGCAGATTCATCATTAAAATGCCTCGCTTATGTTGATTTCGAAAACCCTGTACATTTTAAAGATATATTAAAGGCAGATCAGGAAACCTTAATCTTAATAGGCCCTGAGGGTG
>JBBSPJ010000155.1:0-9977 GCA_038258905.1 Cytophagales bacterium | reverse complement strand
GCATGGAGGGAGTATAAATCTGGAAAAAGAACTATCTGCGGTGTGCCATTACCTGAAGGATTGAAAGAAAATGATAAACTGCCTCAACCTATCATCACTCCAACTACTAAGGCACATGAAGGCCATGATGAAGATATCTCCAGAGAAGAAATTTTGAAACAAAACATAGTGGATGAAAAAGATTATGTTATGCTTGAGAATTATACCTTCGAGTTATTCAATAGAGGGTCAGAAATCGCTCAGAAAAACGGATTGATTTTGGTAGATACTAAATATGAATTTGGTAAAGCCAATAATCAAATATATTTGATAGATGAAATACATACTCCGGATTCTTCCCGTTACTTCTACGCAGATTCATATTCGGAAAATCAATTAAATGGTTTAAAACAGAAGCAATTATCTAAAGAATTCGTACGAGAATGGCTTATTGAAAATGGTTTTCAGGGGAAAGAAGGCCAACAAATTCCGGAAATGACGGATCAGAAAATCAAAGAAATATCTAATCGGTACATTGAATTATACGAAAAAATGACTGGTGAAGCATTTCAGCCAAGAAATTATGAATCAGTCTTAAAAAACATAGAACAAAATATTCTAAAATCTATTAGTTAACTTACAAGCCAATGTATTTTTGCATTAGCTATATATTACCAATAATCATTTTTTAAAATTTAGAAAACCTATATGAAATATTCAATTGATAAAGACGATAAATATTCACTTTTAAAAATCAAGGAGGAGAAGTTTGATTCTACCGTTTCTTCCTCATTCAAATCAGATTTAATTACCATGCAGGCAGAAGGTGTGCCTAATATTGTAATAGACTTATCTGATGTGAAGTACATAGATTCATCGGGCTTAAGCGCACTTTTGGTAGGTAACAGAATCTTTGGTGAGGCAGGTGGTGCATTTGTTTTAGCGTCACCTTCCGAACATACTGAAAAGCTAATTAAAATCTCTCAGTTAGATAAAGTTTTCGATGTGTTACCTACAGTGCATGAAGCAATTGAGTCTGTGTTTATGCACGAACTTGAGAGAGGAATGAACGAAGAAGAGGAATCAGAAGAAGATTGATTTGTCCTTTCAAGTTCATATATTAGGCTCCAATTCTGCAGCACCAGCACATGGCAGAAATCACACTTCTCAAATTTTGTTTATTCAGGATCAGCAATTTATGGTGGATTGCGGTGAGGGTGCCCAATTACAAATGAAAAGATATGGTTTAAGAAAAAATCGCTTAAACCATATCTTTATTAGTCACTTACATGGAGATCATTATCTGGGTTTAATGGGTTTGCTCTCTACCATGCATTTAAATGGTAGAAAACATGATTTATACCTGTATGGGCCTGAAGGTTTAGCCGAAATACTTACGCTTCAGCTCAAGTATGCCAATACTAAATTACATTATCCTCTTCACTTTAAAGAACTACGAAGTAATACCTCCGAAAGGATTTTTGAGAATAATAAAATTACAGTAGATACCATTCCGCTTCAACACCGTATTCCCTGCAATGGATTTTTATTTCGGGAAAAACCCAAGCCCAGAAAGTTAATTAAAGAGAAAATTGAATCTCTAAAATTATCGGTAGCCCAAATCAACCACCTGAAGGCAGGAAAGGATGTTTTTAAAGAGGGAGGAGAATTGCTTTATAAAAATGTGGACCTCACACTCTCCGCTAAAAGAAGTAGAAGTTACGCCTATTGCTCAGATACCAAATATGACGAGTCATTAATCCCTCTTATTTCAGGAGTGAATTTGCTCTATCACGAAGGTACTTTTATGCATGAAATGCTTGATAGAGCCGAGGAAACCTTTCACACCACTGCCTTGCAGGCCGGAACCATGGCTCAAAAAGCGCAGGTAGGGAAATTATTATTAGGTCATTTTTCTAACAGATATAAAGATTTAAGCCCTTTATTACAGGAAGCTCGAACAATTTTTGCGGAAACTGATTTAGCAGAAGAAGGTAAACAATTTGATATTGCGGAATAAAATCCGTCTATAGTATGGAAAAAATACCATCCTCACCATCCACTCAAACCAAAAGGAGAAACCTATTTGTTGTATTAAGTGGAATTTTTCTTACAAATGCTTTATTGGCAGAAATATTGGGTGTTAAAATATTTTCTGCAGAGACTACCTTAGGCTTTGAGCCTGTGCAGTGGAAAATGCTGGGAGATTTTGTTTTAGATTTCAATCTAACTGCTGGAGTAATCATCTGGCCTGTGGTTTTTATAACAACTGATATTATTAATGAATATTTTGGCAAACGAGGTGTGAGAAAGATCAGTTTTCTTACTGCATCTTTTATCCTTTATTCATTTATCATTATTTATGCTGTTACAAAATTAAGTCCTGCAGAGTTTTGGTTGGATATAAATGCCAATAAAGCAGGCGGCCAGGATTTCAATATTAATACGGCATATTCCATCATTTTCCGACAAGGTTTGGGAATAATTATTGGTTCACTAACAGCTTTTCTGGTAGGACAATTTTTAGATGTACTCGTTTTTCAAAAGTTGAGGAGGTTTACAGGCAGCGGGAAAATTTGGTTGAGAGCAACAGGATCAACTTTAGTAAGTCAGCTTGTTGACAGCTATTTGGTTTTAGGCATTGCTTTTTATGTATTCGGTAATTGGACTTTGGAGCAAATTTTATCTGTTGGTACTATTAATTATATTTACAAAGGCCTGATGGCAATTTTACTTACACCACTATTATACCTAGCCCATTATCTAATTGATAACTATTTAGGTAAAGAAAAAGCGAAAGCTGTGGCCGATGAGGCAGCTGAACAAGGCTTTTTTTAGTTTGGTATTTTAAACTTTTAAACATTTCGAAAAATATTATCGCAAATTATAGCGGTTGCCATCGCAGCGTTCAATGATTCTGCTTGTCCAATTCTTGGTATAGTTATTTTATGATTGATTTTTTCAGATAAATAGCTACTTATGCCGTGTGACTCATTACCGATAATGACAAAAGCAGTATTTTCAAATTTTGTTTTGTGAACATTTTCACCTTCCATAAATGCGCCATACACATCTATAGCTTTATTCTTAGCAAGAAATGTATCCAGATCTTCCCTAAATAAATTAACTTTAAAGATGGATCCCATGGAAGCGCTTATAACTTTCGGATTAAAAAACTCAGCACTGGTAGGCGAGCATATTAAATTTTGTATGCCATACCAATCGGCAATTCGGATAATAGTGCCTAAATTGCCGGGATCTCTGATGTCGTCCAAAATTAATTGTACTCCATTATTGATGAAAACCTTAGGTTCAGGCTCAATTACGATAGCAACAGACATTTCGTTGGAATTGTAAGTGCCTAAATTGCTAAGTGTTTTTTCATCTGTAATAATAACAGGACATGATTTTTTTTGAATTAAATCAGGATATTTCTCTGAAAATTTAGTTGAAATAATCAAGGATTGAATTTCGAAGTCGGATGTTAATAATTCAACCGTGTTTTTTTCTCCTTCAACAATAAAAAGTCGTTCTTTTTGTCTGAATTTCTTTAATTGCAGAGATTTAATGAACTTTATATTATTCTTTGTTAGCATTTATTCTGAATCCGTAAAATTGATAATCAAAAGTCTGAAAAATATTTTCTTCATTTCTATTATTTTTCTCTCTTCCTGTGTAGGAACACGCTATTTAGAGGGAGAAGAAAAACTTCTTTTCAAACAGAAAATTAAAGGTAATAAAAATATCTCATCAGATAAGTTGGATGATCTCTATGTTGATAAGGCCAATAGCAGATTATTGATGTTACCTATTTCTCCATATGTTGTATTGTATGAAACAGGAGTTGAAAAATATGATAAGGAGGCACTAAGTGAAGAGTTAGATTCTATTGGATCCTATTACGAAAAGATAATAGCCAAAGAAAGAGACGCGGAGAATTATAGAAAAGTAAATAAATACGAGAAGAAATATAATCGAAAATCGGAAAAACTGAATAAGAAAATTGAAGAAGGTAACTTGTTCATGCGATGGGGTGAGCCGCTTTCTATTTATGATTCAGCAGCAATTGAAAGCACTCAAAATCAAATGCGCCTTTATTATGAATCTAAAGGATATTTTGATTCTAATGTGGAGAGTATTACTTCAATGGCCGGTATAAATAAAAAGAGAGTAACAATTACTTATCAGATTGAGGAAGGTATACCCCACACTGTCGATACAATTTTTTTTAACACTGGAGAGGATTCCACCTTGTATAAATTATTAGAAGAAAATAGATCAGAGGTGATGATCAAGGTAAACCGTAATTATGATCAAAATCAAATTAGGGCAGAAAGAGAGAGGATTGAGGTGCTCTTAAAGAATAATGGTTATTATGCTTTTAATCGTCAGTTTGTTGAGTTCAATGTATATCAAACTCCTGATACTACCCTCTTATCAGTTGAAATTTTAATCAATAAACCTAGTAAAAGGACTACTCATAAAAGGTATAAAATTGATGAGGTTAATTTCACTACTGACGTTAATATTCAGACTGAAGGAACAAAACGAAACCTGGAGAAGTACAATAATGTAAATTATTACTACTACAAATCTTCCTATCGAAAGAAAATTTTAGATCAAAGGGTTTTTCTTCATCCGGGAGATTACTACAGCATGGAGCAGACCTTCGGCACTCAGAGGCAATTAGGGAATTTGGATATGTTTCGTTTTGTAAATGTGAAATACGATACAGCAGGAGGTAAATTTATAGCGAATATATTCACCAGCCCGCTTGAGAAATATCAGATCAGTAATGAAGTAGGGGTGAATGTGAATGTTACATTTGGCTTACCTGGCCCCTTTTATAACTTATCTTTAAAAAACAGGAATCCTTTTGGAGGTATAGAAATTTTAGAGTTGTCCGGACGTATAGGTTTTGATGCAGTGGCTAATTTATCGGATCAAACTCAGGTAACAACAGCTACCGAAGCCAGAATTAACCTTACCCTTACTTTTCCTCATTTTTTAATGCCTTTTGGTAACAGAATAAAAAATAAATTTGATCTAATAAATCCTAAAACCAGAACAGGGGTAGGGTATAATTATACAGACAGACCCGAGTATATTAGAAGTAATTTTAATGCTTCTTTTGGTTATGCATGGCAAAATCAAAAAGATTGGCTTTTTGATTTCACCGTTACAGATGTAAATTTAATTGAGTCAAGCTTAAATGATATTTTTAAAGAAGCTCTTGATGGGCAAAGACGCTTTGGTAGTCAATTGGCACGGTCTTTTCTGCCCTCTTTTGTATCAAGTTCTTATTTGAACGTGACTAAGAATTTTAATAATTACGGAACTGATATCAAAAAGGCAAGTTTTATAAAATTCTTTGCTGAAGCAGGAGGTAATCTTTTGAATATAGACGCTTTTTCTCAAAATATTGATAATTCAGATAGCACAGGCTTAGCATATTTTCAATTTTTAAAAGGGGCAGTAGATTTTAGACATTATACTCCTTATGGTAAAGAAAGCACAATAGCTTTTAGGGTTAATGTAGGTGTGGCTAAGCCATATGGTAGCTTTTCTCAAAATGTTTTGCCTTATGAAAAGTATTTTTTTGCAGGGGGTAGTAATGGAATAAGAGCATGGGCTCCCCGAAGATTAGGTCCGGGGAGTTATGTAGCAACCGATAATGAAGGAAATTTTGATTATAGCTTTGAACAACCAGGCGAAATAATACTGGAGACAAGCATTGAGGCTCGAAGAAATCTCTTCAGTTTTATTGATGGCGCCATATTTATAGATGCAGGGAATGTCTGGACTTTTGCACCTTTGGATAAGCCTGGCAGTAATTTTGAATTAAATAGATTCTACAAAGAAATAGCTGTTGGTACAGGTTTTGGCATAAGAATGGATTTTTCATTTCTTATCTTAAGATTAGATATTGGTTATAAAGTGTACGATCCGGGACAACCTGAGGGAGATAGGTGGGTAGTAGATAAATGGAATTTTGGAACAAGACAGAATTATGGGCCTGCCTTTAATATAGGTATAGGATATCCATTTTAATTACTTGTGACCTGAATTTTTTCTCTTAAAAGCTGCTTTTATATCATCGAATGATTCTTCAAAACTATCTGCTATGTCTTGAAAATTTTGTTGATTCTCCTTAGAGAACTTTTCAAAGTCATTTTGCAATTTTTCTTTATTTCTTTTCAATTCTGCCAATCTTTCATTTAATTCCATTTTTTGGGAAATATCTGAATTCCTAATGTCATTAAGCAATTCATCTATTTTTTTTCCAGCCTTACTGAAAAAAGTTTCCGCTTTACCTCTAGTACTTTCCATTATAGTAATATTTAAAAATTAAGAACCAAGTTAATGGAAAGAATCTAAAATTTTGTCTTATTTCGATTCTTCTTCTACACTTCTTCTTTTTATTTCATCTTGATTTTCTCTGCTTTTAAACCATTGCATAAATCCAAAACTTAATAGTATCCCTGAACTTACCCCTTCCATCAGAATTACAATAGCAACAGAGAACGGATTTAAATATTCACTAAATGGTTCAGTTTGCTTTATTTCAAGCATAAAATCTGGGTTTATTGCCAAAAGATAGATTAAATTAAATAATGCAAATACTACAGAGGAGCTTAAAGCGGCAAGTATTCCTGTACCGATTCCTTTTAAATAATCAAAGTTCGGGTTGTTTTTTTTAATGGATTTTATCGCAAAATATACTCCACCGGCCATTATAACTAGATTTAAAGCTCTTAACTCCAAATTATGTACAAAACCCGCAACTTTCATTATTAGAAAGAATGCTAAAAGACCTATTAAGATAAAAAGGCCTGCTCTAAGTCCGTTATATTCAATTGATGTTTTATTCATTGTTTGTTTTGTTAATGTTTAAAATATCTAATTATATAAACCCATTCTATCAGGTATTGTTACAATATTGAATTTTACAGAACTCATCTACGTTATTACGTTCAACAATTATACATTATAAAAATACTTAAATTTTATTATTTATTTCCTAATGTAAATACAGTGGGCTTTATGTAAGTCGGCAGATATCGCTTATATTTGCACTATTATAAACCTAAATTATATTTTCAGGCGTAAAATAATATCCGATTATTTCTGTTATTGGCTTTATTTTATATGCTTACCTTCAATTTAGAATCAAAACAGATAAATGAAAATTTTTAAATTATCAAAATTATTTTTTCTTGTAGCAATTCTATGCTTTTTAATAGCTGGTTGTGCAAACAATAAAGGTAGGAAAAGCATGCCGAAAAGAAAGCCTTTACCCTGCCCAGTAAAAGATTGCTAACATGAGGAAAATTGTAATAGCTATAGATGGGTTTTCAGCTTGCGGCAAAAGTAGTACGGCCAAAGAGGTAGCCAAGAGGCTTGGTTATCATTATATTGACTCAGGTGCTATGTATAGAGCTGTTACGCTTTATTTCATTAATCATTACATTAATATAGATAATCCTAAAGAAATTGAAAAAGCTTTGAGCCAAATTGATATTTCCTTTGTTTTCAATGAAAGATTAGGTTTTAGCGAAACTTATCTGAATGGTTTAAATGTTGAGAAAGAGATTAGGAAAATGGAGGTTTCACAAAAAGTAAGTGAAGTTAGCACCTTAAAGCAGGTGCGTGGAAATTTAGTAAATCAGCAACGTAAACTTGGTAAAAAGAAAGGCGTTGTAATGGATGGAAGAGATATTGGTTCTAATGTTTTTCCTGATGCTGAATTAAAGATATTTATGGATGCAGACATGGATATTCGCGCTGAAAGAAGACAACAAGAGTTGTTAGAAAAGGGTGAGCTAATAGATCTTTCAGTTATTGAAGATAATTTAAAACAAAGAGATAAAATGGATTCTGAAAGAGCAGAAAACCCATTAATTAAAGCCGATGATGCAATTAGTATAAGCACTAATTTTTTAACATTGGAAGAACAGGTTGAGAAAGTATTGCAGTTGGCAACAGAAAAAATGATTAAGCATGACAGATAATTTAAAAGTAACCATAGATCAGGAATCAGGTTATTGTTTTGGTGTAGAATATGCCATTAGAATGGCAGAAGATGCAATGGATGAAAGCGGTATGCTTTACTGTTTAGGAGATATTGTGCATAATGATATGGAGGTAAAAAGGCTTCATAAAAAAGGCTTAAGAGTAATTGATCATCAGGAGCTTGAAAATCTTAGTAATTGTAAGGTTTTAATCCGCGCTCATGGTGAGCCACCGGAAACTTACAAGATTGCACTCAAAAATAATATCGAGTTAATTGATGCCAGTTGTCCGGTAGTGTTAAAATTGCAAAACAGAATTAAAAATTCTTACGACAAAATGGAGTCAGAGAAAGGTCAAATTGTAATTTATGGAAAGAAAGGGCATGCCGAAGTAGCTGGGCTAACCGGACAAACCAATGGGAATGCCATAATTGTTATGGAAGATGATGATCTGAGTCAAATAGATTTCAGCAGACCGGTAACATTATTTAGTCAGACTACTAAAAGCACCGCCGGCTTCTATAGGATTAAAAATATAATCGAGGAAAGAATTAAACTAGCTAAATTAGATGCTCCTACTGACTTGGAACAAAATATTTTTAACGCCAACGACAGTATTTGCAGGCAAGTATCTAATCGTGAACCTCGTTTGACGAAATTTTCTCAGGAATATGACATCATACTTTTTGTAAGTGGGAAAAAGAGTTCGAACGGTAAAGCCTTATATCAAGTTTGCAAACAAAATAATGAAAATAGTTACTTTATTGAAAATGAAGATGATATTCAAGCAGATTGGTTTATCAATGCGGAAACTGTAGGAATTTGCGGAGCTACTTCTACTCCCATGTGGTTAATGGATAATATAAAAAATTTTATTGAAAATAAAGAAACCGAATTAGTAGGATAAGAGTAAATACATTACTTTAGTAGCTAAAATTCAGTAAGTAATATTGTGCAAAAACGTTTTTATTAGTTAAAAAATTATTAATTTTGCCACGTTTTCAAATTAGAGTTCATTCGTAAATAAAGACATGTCTCAAACGATAAAATTAAAAAAAGGCTTTGAAATAAATTTAGCAGGAAAGGCTGCTGCCCAAGTATCTGACGCACCAAAGCCGGAAACTTTTGCTATAAAGCCAACAGATTTCCCTAGCATCACAAGACCAAAATTGATGGTAGATGAAGGGGATGAGGTAAAGGCAGGTACTCCCTTGCTTTACGATAAAATGGCTGAAAATATTTTATACTGTTCACCTGTGAGTGGTGAAATAGTAGAAATTAAAAGAGGAGAAAAAAGAAAATTATTAGAAATTAGGATATTGGCTGATAAAGAAAATCAGTTTATCTCATTCAAAAAGTTCAGTAGCTCCGACCTAAAAGGCATTAATAAAGAAGACGTAATAGACCAACTTTTAAAAGGAGGAGTATGGCCTAATATTATTCAACGTCCTTATGGCATTGTGGCTAATCCTGAAGATGAGCCAAAAGCTATTTTTATATCTGCTTTTGATACTCATCCTTTAGCGCCTGATTATAGCATCATATATAAAGGTCAGGAAGAAGCATTTCAGGCGGGCTTAAATGTTATTAAGAAATTAACCAAAGGCATTGTACATTTAAATATTTCGGCTGATGAAGAAGTATCTAAAATGTTTTCTGGTGCTGAAGGTGTTCAAATTAATAAATTTTCGGGCAAGCACCCTGTGGGAAATGTTGGGGTACAAATTCATCATTTAGATCCTGTTAATAAAGGAGATATAGCCTGGACTATTAAACCTTATGGAGTTATACAAATTGGTAAATTATTTTTAGAAGGTAAATATGATGCCTCTAAAATAGTAGCTTTAACTGGTTCTGAAGTAGAAAAGCCTCAATATTATAAAACTTCTACAGGTGCCTCAATTGTAAACATTATAAAAGACAACATAAAATCAGATCACGTAAGATATATTTCTGGTAACCCTTTAACGGGCGAAAGGATTGGTG
>JBBSPJ010000154.1:0-9994 GCA_038258905.1 Cytophagales bacterium | reverse complement strand
TATTTTATACAACAACAATATATGTATATACAACTAATTTTTCGAAATAAGGTTTTATTTAGGTTAAAGACAATGGGTAAAATTTGTAAAAGGAGAGTTAGTTTTATTAAAACAAGTGGTTCTACTTGAATTTTAACAGAAAACTACAATTAGGATGTCCAAAATAAACAATTTAGAAAGAATGCTCTAACCATTTTCACTTCTCTAACTGATACTTTCTAAGACTCTTTCTTTTCTTTTGGCTTGATCCAAAAGAAACAAAAAATCAAGGCTGTATTCATTTCTTAACGGTATTTTGAATTTATAATTGGGAAACAAAAAAACTCCCTGTGGTCAGACATTTTGTTTCTGATCCAATTAGAAATTTAAAATCCCTAAAATGAATAAGGCCGATCCTTCTAATGCAGGACAGAATTACCATTAAATTTATGGTTGTACCAAACAGGTTATCAATCAATTCGTGACAAATTATAAATCCCCATCCCACTTCAATTTACCACGAAATTCCCTAATTTTCTCTTGTTCTTTTAACCGGATGAATAATTTTAATGCCGCTTCAATAGTTGATTTCATATCAGTTGATCCTGATAATTGCATAGCTTTTTTTAAGATTAAATCGTCTATAATGAGATCATGCTTCATAGCTTATTTGTTTATTTCTTCAAATCTAAGGAGTCGATTTAATATATATTTGGGTATATCAAACCGTCATCGTTCTGTTGTCAATTTTTAATGCATAGGGTCGGTTAAATACTTCTTGTGATACTTTAAAATAATGGGCTAAGACTCGGATGCTGTCTTTAGAAAGTCCTATATGATAATTCAATATTTTAGATACTGTACCTTTTGATAAGTTCAGAATTTCAACCAGATTTTTAGCTTTCAGATGATTCTCTTCCATCAAATACTGAAGAATTTCAATAGGGTCTGAATCCGGAAAAGAATCATTTTTGACATCCCAACTTTCAATCAAAAGAGTTAACAATTCAATTTCATCCTCATCATGCGAATCTCCTGATTCAATTAAAGATTCAAGTGTATTACAATACAAATTGTACTGCTCTCGGTTATGTATGACCGTGTATTTTAATGTTTTCATAACAAACAGTTTTGCAAATAATCTTAATATTTATCAACCTCATATTGAAGACCCCTATCGCATAACTTCGTGTATTCTGAATGCGTACCAATCCATTTTATAAATAAATGAATTCTATTGATTCCGAAATGATACTTTGCTATCATACGATAGTTATTCCCTCCAACGTTAAAAACAACTCTATTTGTTCCATCTCCCAAGATATCAGCAGAATTAAAAGTGGAAATTATATCACTAGGCCCATTCCAATCTGCATTTTTTATTACAGAAAGCCATATTTCAAAAGATGGCCTACTTCTGGCATACTTTTTCAAATAATCTTCTATTGTCTGCTTTTTAATTAAGTGAAGTTTCATTGATAACTGCAATAATATTAAAAAAGTTTCATAAAAAGAAACTTTTCAAGCTGTTGACCCAAGAACAAAGAAAATTAAGGTTTTAATATTAGCACCGATTCTTTATTAATCCTCACCCCTCCAAACTGCCTTCATAAGCCTGAACTAACATATCTACCAGTTTAGCTTTTTCCAGTGGGGCTACATTTTCATAAGGCTTTGCCAAAACAGTATCCACTGCTTTATCAATATCCTGTTTTTTAAAGCCAATACTTTTTAGGTCTGTTGGACCACCTGCTTTACCGGATAAATCCTGAAGCATCTGTGCCGGCTGCTCGCCTAAAAACTGTACAAAATCATTTTTGATTTCTTCCGATAAATAATTCCACTGATAATTCAGCACAAAAGCCTGCAAAACAGTATGAACATGAGAGTGCTCTAATTTGAATGTACCACCTAATACATGCGCCATTTTATGATGTAAAGACATGCTTACTTCGCACAAACATTTCCCGGCTAAGTATGCCCCAAACTGGATATCGATATTGGCTTGATCTGTTAATTTTTGCTCTTTAGCGACTGTTTCCAAGCCTGCTCTAATTTTTTCTACCCCCAACAAAGCATGGTGCCTAGTTACAGGATTTCCATTAGGCGCATAGATGGCTTCCATCAAGTGTGCCATTGCATTCATTCCACTGGTTACTGCCAAATTCAAAGGTAATCCGGCTGTCAAATCAGCATCATAAACCACCACTTTTGGCATTACCTCCATAGCTTTGCCAGTGGTTTTACCCTCCTCTGTGCTTACCCCCCAGATGTTGGTTTGCTCAGAACCTGCGTAAGTGGTAGGAACCGCCACAATGGGTAATTTAGTCTCTAGAGCCAAAGCTTTTGCTAAACCTATAGCAGAACCACCCCCAAAAGCTAACAATACATCCGGCTTTTCTTCCTTCAATTTTACCATCGCCTTGTCCACCAAATGTTGTGGTACATGTTGAATAATTTCAGGGAAATAATATAGTTTATTTTCTCCTAAAGCTTTTCCTACTTTTTGAATGGGAGAAGCCCATCGCTCCTCTCCCATAGCCATCACTTTTGAATAGCTTTTTAAAATTTGTGGTAATTCTGATATTTTTCCTTTTCCAAAAAGGACTTGATTAGGGTATGATGTGTATGTAAAGTTCATGTGTATTAGTTTATGTATAATGGTCACATGGAATCTTTGATTAAAAACTCATCTTCGGTTAGTTTAAAATTCGAAGCTGAATTTTTAATGTCGATTTCATAGATTTATAATTTATGTATCGCACCTTCAATATGTGCTACTGTGCTTTTCAAATGAGGTAAAAATTTATCTAACATTTCGTCCTTACTCACCCTACTGGCATGTCCACTAATGTTTAAAGCTGCTATTGTTTTTCCGTTTTTATCTTTGATAGGGCAGGCTATAGACCTTACCCCTATTTCTAATTCCTGATCGGCCAAAGCCCAACCTCTTTCTCTTACCAATTGAATGCGTTCAATTAATTTATCTTTTTCAGTAATCGTATTTTCCGTAAACTTTTGTATTTCCAAGCCATTCATAAAATCCTGCATTTCCTGATCCGGGAGTGCTGCTAATAGGACCCTTCCCATTGAGGTGGCATAAACCGGTAAACGAGTACCTACGCCCAAAGAAATAGTCATAATCCTGTTTGTTTGCACTCTCGCAACATAAACTATATCCATTTTATCTAAAACAGACATGGAGCATGATTCATTTACCTCCTCAGCCAGGGCTTGTAAATAAGGCTTGGCTAATTCCTGAAAAGGTAAAGCAGACAAATAAGAATAGCCAAGTGTCAATACCTTAGGACTCAAACTAAACTGTTTACCATCAACGCTCTGTACAAAACCTAAATAATGCAAAGTGAGCAAAATTCTACGTGCATTGGCACGGGTTAAATCTACTTTTTTAGCGACTTCGGTTAAGGTCATTTGTGCATTATCAGCATCAAAAGCACCAATTACTTTCAATCCCTTTTCCAGAGATTGTACAAAATCTGATTTTTTAATTGTTGGCTCCATTTCGTAAATATCTAACTTAATTTTTACAATTTTGTTCTTATTATAAACTTATGTTCAAATAATGAGTTATATTCCTCTATGAAAACTGTTCCCATTATATCAGCGCAAGAAGCTGCACAAAAGGTTAAAAATAATGACACCATTTTATGTGGCGGTTTTGGCATGACAGGAGCGCCTGTTCATTTGCTTCATGCTTTGGCTGAAACATCTACCAATAGTTTAACCTATATTGGTAATAATGTCGGTGAACCGGGCTTAGGAGGAGATCGATTATTAACCAATGGACAGTTAAAAAAAATGATTGGCTCCTACTTTACCAGCAACCCTAATGCCGTAAAATGGGCTCAAGAAGGTAAGGTGGAATATGATTTATTGCCTCAAGGAACATTGGGAGAAGCCATTAGAGCGGGTGGAATGGGTATTGGTGGCTTTTTCACGCCCACTTCTGCAGGAACAGTTTTAGCTGAAAAGATGGAGACTAAAGTCATCAATGGCGTAAAGCAAGTTTTTGTGGAAGGTATTAGGGGAAATGTGGCTTTTATTAGAGCTTGGAAAGCAGATACAGCCGGTAATTTAACCTATCGAATGACAGAGCAAAATTTCAATTTAGCCATGGCTACAGCAGCGGATTTAGTGATAGCAGAGGTAGAAGAAATTGTTCCGGTGGGCGAACTTGATCCAAACGAAATCCATACCCAAGCTTGCTTTGTAGACTTTCTAGTTGAGGCTAAATTACAAAAAGAGCATTTAGGTTCATCGGCTTCGGTAGGGAGCAAAAAAGCAGCAGAAGATAGAATGCTAATTGCCAAAAGGGCACTGAAAGAATTGAGCAAAGGAGATATCGTAAACTTAGGCATAGGCATACCCACTTTAGTCGCAGATTTAATTAAAGAGGAAGACGGCATCATCCTGCACACAGAAAACGGAATGTTAGGTGTTGGCCCTGAACCGACAGACGGAAGTGGAGCCATGATAAACCCTGTAAATGCGGGCAAAATCCCGGTTACAGCAGTAAAGGGGGCTAGCTATTTTGATACGGCTACTTCTTTTGGCATGATTAGAGGCAAACATGTTGATGTGGCTATTATGGGCGGATTAGAAGTGGATAGCAAAGGTAACTTAGCAAACTGGGCAGTACCTGGCAAACCTTTATTGGGAGTAGGAGGAGCAATGGATTTAGCTTCAGGCTCTAAAAAATTGATCATCACCATGAACCACACCAATAAAGATGGAAGCCCTAAATTAGTGAAAGAATGCACACTACCGATTACTGCCATGAATGCAGTGGATATAGTCATTACCGACAAAGCAGTTTTCAATATTGGTAATTCTGGATTTGAGCTAGTAGAGCTAATGCCGGGAGTAAGTTTGGAAGAAGTGAAGAAAAGTACAGGGGTGGAGTTTGAGAATGGGTTGGAGTGAACAAAAATTTCTTTGAGTGAAACATTGAATAACAAATTCGAATTACGTCATTTAAATAGTTTTTTCGTAAAATCGTATACAATTAAAGTAATTATGGATATTTCAACTCTCAAAACAAGACTAATTAAAGCTTTCAAAAAAATTAACGATGATAGTCTAATTAGTAAGTTAGAAGCTTTATTAAGAAAGGAATTACAATTAGAAAACGATGTTTCTAAAGAAAATTCAGCGGAATTTGGTCTGAAGAAGAAGCGGATGAGATGGGAAAAAACATAGCCTCTCATTGTTCAAACATTAATGAAGATGATTGGAAATAAGTTTCTAATAGACACAAACATCATAATAGAACATTTCAAAGGTAATTCTGAGATATCCACCAAATTATCTAATAACATAATTTTAATTCCAGCCATAGTTATTGGGGAACTCTATTTTGGAGCATACTGTAGTTCATCAAAAAATAGAATTGAGCAAAGATTACTTGAAATCAAAGAGTTCTGTAAGGCTTCTGAAATTATCGAAACTACCCTAGAAACTAGTAAAATTTATGGAGAAATTAAAAGTAAATTAAAATTGAAAGGCACTCCTATTCCAGAAAATAACATATGGATAAGCGCCATTTCAATTCAGCACCAGATACCGTTATTTACTTTAGATGGTCATTTTAAATAGGTTGAATATTTGGAATTATTAAAATAAAATTGGAATTCTAATCCAAAGATTTTTGTACTTCGGCATTCCCATCAAGGTAGTAAAGAAGAATATTGGTATATACTAATAAACTACTCCCATTCATCCCTCATTTTTTTTGGTATTCCAAAGGCTCAACCTTTAATTTAATTTTGCCAAAAAAAGGTGAGATATCTTTTTTCTTGTTGGAATTGTTAGTTCTCTTTAAAGCTTTTTGCATTTCCACAATAAAGGTCCTTTTTTTTATAACTGTTACCATAATAATAGTTTCAACGACATTTAAATGGAATAGATGGAAATTGCAATTTCGTACTAAACAGAAAAATCACAAAATTGAATCCACCGTTAATTAACACTACTTAGCATAAATAAAATTCGCAATTCATCAATATTAATTACATACCAAACTAAAAAATAATTATATTCTAAAGCATATAATTATATATTTTTACAAATATTTATATGTAATTCCATATAGTATGACTATATTTACACTAATTATATTTAATTGCATATAATGAGTTTACTTTCAGAATTTGTAAAAGAACGTAGAAAGCTCGCCAACCTGACTCAGGAAGAATTTGCCGATAAGGCAGGCGTAGCTTTAACAGTCCTCAGAAAAATAGAACAGGGGAAAACCAATCTAAATATGGATAAGGTAAATCTTGTTTTACTAATGTTTGGACATGAATTAGCTCCTATTAAAATTAGTGAAATCAGAAAATGAGAGAAGGAGAGGTTTTTTACGGGGAAGCTTTTGCTGGTATAATCACAGAAACCAATGACGGAGAATATGTATTTAAATATGATAAAGAATACATAAAAAATCATCCTAATGACTTTCTTACATTTACTATGCCAGTTAGGAAAAAGGCATATTCAGAAAAAAGATTATTTCCTTTTTTTGAAGGATTAATTCCGGAGGGTTGGTTACTCGATATTGCAAGTGAAAACTGGAAAATTAATCAAAATGACAGAATGGGCCTTCTATTGGCCTGCTGTCAAAATTGCATTGGTGCTGTAAGTGTAAAACCATTGATTAAGGACGATGAATAGGTGCTTATATTGTTATGGAGAAATTGATGGAGATAAGGATTATCATCAAAAATGTTCTTTATCATTCTTCGGAACTGTCTTAGCTCCTAAAATTGAATATTCCATTGACCAGATGGATGAATTGGCAAAAAAAGTGGTAGAAAGGAGCGTTACAGTACCAGGTGTTCAAGCTAAACTTTCAATGTCGCTTTTTCAAAAAACAAAGAAAGAAAATGACTCAAGACTGACAATAGTAGATGCTTTAGGAGGCAATTACATATTCAAACCACCTTCCGAAAAGTTTGAAGAAATGCCTGAAAATGAGCATCTAACCATGAGAATTGCAGAATTATTTGGGATTCAAGTGGTTCCATCATCCTTAATTCGATTGACATCAGGAGAAATATCCTATATCACCAAAAGAATTGATAGAACTGAATCTGGCCAGAAAATTCATATGCTTGATATGTTTCAAATTACAGAGGCATTTGATAAATACAGAAGTTCTATGGAAAGAATTGGCAAAGCTATTCATAATTTTTCCGACAATATTTTACTAGATAAAATCCGATACTTTGAACTGACCCTATTTTCTTTCCTTTTTGGAAATAACGATATGCATTTAAAAAACTTCTCTATGATAAAAAGTGAAATTGGTTGGACACTTGCTCCTGCTTATGATTTATTAAATGTTGCTATTATAATCCCTGAAGACCATGAAGAACTTGCATTAACTTTAATCGGTAAAAAGAAAAAACTTAAAATTGAACATTTTCAATCCTTTGGAAAAGAGCTAAATCTGACTGAAAAACAAATTTCAAGCTCCTTCAAAAGAATACTCAAACATCAAAATAATGTCGGAAAATTAATTGATATGTCTTTTCTGTCTGAGGCGATGAAAACAGCTTATAAAAATTTAATTGATAATAGGTATCATCAATTGGAATTAAATAGAGCCTATTAGGCAATTACACGAGAAACAATAATATCTACTTGAAAGTCAGCATCATATAACAAGCACTTATGTAATTTAATTTTAGATTCCATATAATTAAAAAATAAAAGCATACCCCAAAGCTAAATCAACCAGGATATGCTTTTTTACAAATTATTTCCTTGAGAACTAGTGCCTATTTATCTTTCAAATAGTGAGGCACCGTAATTGGCTCTAGCGAATTAGTCAATTCTTTTCTTCTATTTTCAAAGAATGGAGGTAACAATAACTCATGACCCAATAAATCTTCAGGTTCATCAACAGCAAATCCTATATCTGAAGTAGCGAATTCAAATAATTGTCCACCTGGAGTTCTAGTATATACTGAATGGAAATAATTTCTATCTTTTATTTCTGTACAATCAGTATAACCTGTTCCTTCAATATAAGCTTTTAATTTTGCACTTTCTTCATCATTCCCGGTTGCAAAAGCAATATGATGCGGAATCCCTACTCCAAAAGTCCAACTTCCTTGCGGTAGATCAGGTTGGTGATGTAATTCTATTACTTTTCCCGCTCCCCCATCTTTGATATGGTAACGATGATACTGCCCTTCTTGTCCTACTTTATTGAAACCCAAAATGTCGGTTAAGTATTTATCCATCATTTCCACTTCTCTAACAGAAAGAACAGCACTATGTATACCACGAATTCCATTTTCTTTTGAAATCTCCTCAGTTTGCCAAGCATTTCTGGAATCGTTTGCATCACCAAAAACACCAATTCCTACACCTGATGGATCCTCAAAATGAATCATTTTCTGACCAAATCTCTCCAGGATACCGGAATTTTTAACATTGTGCTTATCTAAATGCTCTTTCCAGAAAGGAATGGCATCAGGATGGACTGAAAAGCCTGAAATTTCAATTTGACCAGACCCTTTTTTACCAGTTAATCCTGCTTTCTTAAATGGAAAAGTAGTCCATACAGAGCCTACTTCAGCATCGGCATTAGCATAATACAAATGATACACACTTGCTGAGCCATCAAATAATACCGTTTGCTTAATCATTCTCATTCCCATTACCTGGGTCACGAAATCAATGTCTTCCTGGGCACTTCCAACACTCACTGTCAAATGGTGTAGTCCCGTAATATATTCGTTCGGATTCATAGTAGTAAAATTTTAAATTATAATAGTAAATTTAACCAAAGAAAAAGGAGGTTGTTACACTATTTAAACAAATGTTTATTATTTGAACATTTTTCTTAACCTGGATTAAGAATTAGATTCTAATCAATATTTGATTGTAAGGTTATAACTACAGAGCAAGCAATATTTTTTTAGCTAGTCAGAAGATTTTCACTATGAATCACTCTCGTCATTTTATCATTCACAAACCATATGGGTATTTATCACAATTTGTGAATAACCAGACTAAAAGAAAGAATAAGAAGCTATTAGGGTCTCTTGGGGAATTTCCTGAAGGCACCATGGCTATTGGTCGTCTCGATGAGAAATCAGAAGGCCTATTACTGCTGACTACCGATGGCAAAGTCAGCGAAGCCGTACGAGGTAAAAATATAGAAAAGGAATATGCGGTACAGGTAGATGGAATTATCACTGATGAAGCATTAGCTCACCTAAGGAATGGCGTTATGATAAAGGTGGATGGAAAACCATATGAAACTAAAGCAGATAAAGTTCAATATTTTATTTTTGAGGAATATTTTAATCAGGCCCCTAAACTAATCCGCAGTGAAAGGCATGGACCATGTAGTTGGCTCAGTATTACTTTATCAGAAGGTAAATTTAGACAAGTTCGCAAAATGACTGCAGCAGTGGGATTTCCCACTTTAAGGCTCATTCGCATCCGGATAGGAGAAATCTCTCTATCTAATCGAGCTCAGGGAAGTGTAGAAGAAGTAAATGACCTTAAGTTTTAACATTAGTTTTTCACTATATATATAACCTCTTAAAATATCCAGCCAAATACAATATATCAATTTCAAGGTATTACTCTGTAAAAAATTTAAATTTTGAGTGTTTCCGTCATTAATTCATCAGCTTGGTCCCAATCCATATTAACAATAGCGATAGAGTAAAGAGTGGGCATCATCTTACCATACTTTTCACGTAATAATAGATCAATTTCATTAAAAAGCAGTCCTTTCGTTTTGCCTATAACTAATGTTTGGGGATGTGTTTCATAAGTGCCATTTTTATTTCTTTTTCGCATTTGAGCTTTTTCAATCATTAAAGCATTGAGGATAAGTTTTTTCTCAATCAGTAAATCAGTTATTTCTATAGCTTGTTGCTCAGTATCCGTTACTATATGAATTAGGACCATCGTTGTAAGAATTAAAGTTGATAATTATTTGAATAGATTCTAAATAAAACGGAACTATCAG
>JBBSPJ010000153.1:0-10096 GCA_038258905.1 Cytophagales bacterium | reverse complement strand
TGAGTGGTATGTGTTAAAAGCGCAAATTCATGCAGGTGGTAGAGGTAAAGGTAAAGTAAAAGAAACAGGCTCTAATGGTGTTGTTTTAGCCAAAAGCTTGGATGAAGTACCTACCAAAGCTAAAGCCATTTTAGGTGGTACTTTAGTTACTCACCAAACCGGTGAAGAAGGTAAGTTAGTCTCTAAATTATTAATTGCTCAGGATGTATACTATCCGGGTGAAAATGAGCCTAAAGAATATTATTTAGGAATTCTGCTAGACAGAGCCAAAGGTTGCAATGTAATTATGGCATCTACCGAAGGTGGAATGGATATTGAGGATGTTGCTGAAAACTCTCCTGAGAAAATTATAAAAGAATGGATTGATCCCCGTGTTGGTTTACAAGGTTTCCAAGCCAGAAAAGTAGCTTTTAAATTAGGTTTAGAAGGCGAAGCTTTTAAAAATATGGTGAAGTTCATCTTCTCATTATACAAAGCTTACGATGCTACAGATTCTTCTATGTTTGAGATCAACCCGGTTTTAAAAACATCAGACAATAAAATATTAGCCGTTGATGCAAAGGTAAATATTGACGATTCAGCTTTATACCGTCAGAAGGATATTGCTGAAATGCGTGATCTTTCAGAGGAAGATCCTGCTGAAGTAGAAGCTGCGGAATCTGGCCTTAACTATGTAAAACTTGACGGAAACGTGGGTTGCATGGTAAATGGTGCCGGTTTAGCTATGGCTACTATGGATATTATCAAATTATCTGGTGGTGAGCCTGCTAACTTCTTAGATGTTGGAGGTAGTGCCAATGCTGAAACAGTGGAAGCCGGATTTAGAATTATCTTACAAGATCCAAAGGTAGAAGCCATTTTGATTAATATTTTTGGTGGTATTGTTCGTTGCGACAGAGTAGCCAAAGGTGTAGTGGAAGCTTATAAAAATATCGGTGATATTAAAGTGCCTATTATTGTGCGTCTTCAAGGAACTAACGCTGAAGAAGGTGCTAAAATCATAGAAGAGTCAGGCTTAAAGGTTACTTCTGCAATAGTATTGAAAGATGCTGCTGAGCGAGTGAAAGAAGCACTTTCCTAATTGCGAATTGAATAATTACGAATTACGAATAAGATACCAACCAATTCGTAATTCGTAATTAACCTAATTTTAATTATTTGCACCTGTAGCTCAATTGGATAGAGTATCGGATTTCGGCTCCGAGGGTTAGGGGTTCGACTCCCTTCAGGTGCACTACATCATATTAAAACAGACCTTAAGACCTCTCAAAGGATATTTGAGAGGTTTTTTTATGTCAACATAGGTGTAAAAACCTCAAAACACTTACACATACATTATATCCTTCATTTCAAAAAAGAATCTATTTTAAAAAAATAAATTCAAAATTCAATTCAATAAACTATTTTTATTGCAAGTCACAACCATTTACGTCAAAGACAATGAAGAAAATAGTGTCAATTTTTATTTTGTCATGTTGCCTTAACTCATGTAGTGAGCCTGAAAACATATCACCTCTTGTTGAATCATCCATGCTTGACGTAAGCTATGGCACTCACCCTCGTCAAAAATATGATATTTATTTACCTGCTGGTCGTGATGTAAATACCCCGGTCATACTGATGATACACGGAGGAGCGTGGAAGGCTGGACAAAAAGAAGACTTTAATAGTTATGTCACCCTAATCAAAAACAACTGGAATAATGTTGCTGTGGTTAATATGAATTATCGATTAGCGAGTAATGAGGACAATGTACATCACGAGCAAATTATGGATGACATTAAAACAGTAATCGGGCAAGTAATTGAAAAGCAAAATGATTATCAGATCTCTAGCGATATGGGCATTGTTGGCGCAAGTGCCGGCGGTCAGTTGGCAATGATATATGCTTATAAACACAATGACTATGACAATATAAACTGCGTGGCAAGTATTTTCGGTCCAAGTATCATTAAGGACTGGACCTGGTATAATAGTTTTAACCCTTGGCTGGGTGGAAGCGTGGGAGATATATTAACTGAATATGTTGGTCAACCATGGGATGATACAGTGTATGAAAGTGTAAGCCCCTATTGGAATATTAACCTAAACAGTCAGCCTACTATTATTTTTCACGGCAACCTTGATGTGATTGTTCCAATATATCAGAGTCAGTGGCTACATGGGAAATTGAACACCCTAAACGTAGAAAATTAATATCACGAATATTTAGCAGGACACGGCTTTGACAATACTCAAGCTCAAGATGTTGTTTCAAAAATGGTTGCTTTTTTTAACAATCATATTGATTGAATTACAGAACAAAGCATAACAATAGTAACAAATTGAGGAACAGGAAGAAGGTTTCTCATTCTACTTGACAATATTACCCCCCGCTAGCCCAAACCATATATTCTATTGCAATTCCTGATAAAGCGACACAGTTTTTACAAGGGTCTAAAAAAATAAATAGCACTAAGAGTATTCTTATGGCTATTTAGTTTTTGGCATCCCCTGATTTTAATTTTTCGATACTTAAGGTTACTAGGTTGGTTTTTTTGCTAAGAGGTGCTTATCCGCTTATCTTTAAGAGTAACTATTGATTAAACCAATCACTTCGTTATCACAAAATGTCTTTCTTCATACTTTATATTCTGGTCATAAACTTTCTCACCGTTAAACCATACCTTTTCAGCTACCTGGTAGGTATTATTGTTTTTTCGTACAATTTCCAATTTCAAGGTATCCATTCCTAATTCGCCCCACTTAACGTACATAACAGAAAATTCATCCCTTACCTGTAATCTCGGAAATAATCTGATTCTGTAATATGGTGTATCCTCAAAAATAAAGATACCATAAGGGTGATCAGAATTGCCTTCTAAAGAGTATTTTACAGACGCACCGTCTTCATCTTTGAATAATTGAATATCGTCCTCAGTCAAATTATTCGGAGTTTGAGGGTTTAATAAATCTAAACCATCTGTAGATAAGAGAGAGACATCTATTGTTGTATCGATAATCACACCTGCAGGATCATCTTCTTTACAAGCAGTAAAAAATATTGTTATTGTTATTGTTATTGCTATCAATATTATTAAACTTTTCATCGTGTTAATTTTAGGGGTGAATATTATAAATCATTCTTTTTTTATATTGAAAATTCAAATTAGGATTCCAGTTATTGTACGCGAACCATCCATCAGAATTACCATTCCATCCCCAATTCATATGAAGTAGTAAGTACGTATTACCTGACTCGCAAAACCGCGTACTCTTGTATCCATCACAGACCCATGCGTGGCCGTCTGTATAACTACACCATCCAAGAAAACAACGTTTTTCGCTAGCGTATCCAGCTAAATAAATCGGTAGGTTCCTTCCAATTTGTTGCTTTACCGTTGAACTATTAAAATCTGTATAAGTTGCATTTGAGTATCCAAAGATACTTCTAAAAGCATCTTTGGCATCTTCTGAATCAGCACCTGAAGAAGTGCAGCTATAATTCATACCTACAGCATTACCGATAAATTCCATTAAGGCAGATGTAGTTGCGGATCCTGATAAATTTGGCATTTGGGACCAGTTAAAAAATGTAGGACTCTCATGATATTTCATTATTTGTGCCATTGCAGTTACAACACATCCCGTAGGACTAGTACCAGTCGTACAATTTTTAAACCTTACGTTATCATTATAGCCAGATCCTTGTCCCCATTTCGATTGTAACAATGGACCCTTAGTAACATAAGTGTTTTCACATCCACCTCCACCTCCACCACCTGGGCAGTCCTCAATGGGTCGAATTAATTGATCCTTTTCTAAACCATTAGGATTCACAAGTTGCTGAATGGGACATATAGCCCAGGATTGAGCAACGGAAGCGCTTTGAGTTTCACCTCTCTGACGAATATCTGTAATCACTTCACTTGTTTCCGATAACCATTCAATTAAACCGTCTGGTAAAATTTTTGAATCCATAGGAAAACTTTCTGTTAAAGAAAAAGCCCTAATCGGTTCAACTCTATTATCTGCAGATAGAATAATAAATCCTTTATCTTCATAATTCATAATATAAAAAGCCGTTTTACCAGTTTGATCAGGAATTTGCATTGATCGTTCAATACTTTTCAAAAAAATTGAATCGTCTCCTTTGCGTGCATTAGAACTTCTACCATATTCGATTAGAGAAGCTATATCAGTAGCTTCTCTAATAGGAATAAAATTATTGTCAGATTTATTCTGCTTAACAATAATTTCATCTTCGTTACATGATATAAAGATTACTATAAAAAGAAACGGGAATAATTTTCGAATGATTACTGGGACTGATTTTCGATTCATAAGATTATTGGTTAAATATAGAAAAATTTATTTAGTACTAATGTAATTAATAAATATTAAACTTACAAACTTTTTTCAAGAAATTTTAATCGATTGATAAAAATTTAAGATTGACTTAAATTTAGCTGAAGTTAGGTTGATTATCAGAAATAGTAAAAAAGTGAAAGTTTTACGCCACAGTATATAATCTCAACCAGACTGGTTGGGGGAAAGCAGTGCATTATGCAAGCAAATAATAAATGCTGTAAAAAAAAGCAAATTCGATCAAAGTTTAATTTTCACCTTTAAGTTAATGGAATATTTCCCCACTAAGATTGAGGACATTTTAGAAAAGGAGAAATAAAAAAATCGAAGTGGCTGATTCATTATTGAATTGAATAAGCCACTTTTAATAATAACTTTCTTAAAGATTTTATTTCAATGATTCATCCTTCAATTCGCCAGTTTCCTAAGAATCCACAATAGTTATATTTTTAATATCGAGATGATTGAATCCATTGAAGGAATTGCCTGAATGTACAATCATATCAACTTCACGTTTCAAGACAGAAAAACAAGAGGTATTATGTAATCATAAAATAATTCTCACTTACACCTCATCAGGCTGCCCCAATTTCCCATCTTTCTTTTTTTGCAGATAATAGGCTAAATCTTTGCGTACTTCGCTTGACATAATATAAAGCCCGATCATGTTAGGTACTGCCATGGCTAAAATCATCATATCTGAGAAATCTAACACGGCACCTAAACTAACAGATGCCCCTATCACCACAAAAACAAGGAAGGTTATTTTGTAAGCTAATTCTGATTTTTTTGTTTTTCCGAAAAGGTAAGTCCATCCTCTCATTCCGTAGTACGACCAGGAAATCATGGTGGAGAAAGCGAAAAGGAAAACTGCAACAGCTAAAACATAAGGGAACCATGAGATTACCGATCCAAAAGCATTGGCTGTCAGTTCTACACCTGTTACATCAGGTACCTCGTGCATTCCCGTGAAAATAAGGACTAATGCAGTAAGAGTACAAACCACAACGGTATCAATAAATGGCTCCATTAACCCTACAAAACCTTCTGATGCCGGATTATGCGTTTTAGTAGCGCTATGTGCAATGGCCGCTGACCCCACTCCTGCTTCATTGGAAAATGCAGCTCTTTGAAAACCTATAATCAACACCCCTATAAATCCGCCTTTTAAAGCACTGGAATTTAACGCACCATTATAAATAGCAGAAAATGCCGGGCCAATATTTTCAATATTAATACCTATGATGATGAGTGCTGCCAAAACATAAATAATAGCCATAATAGGTACCACTTTTTCAGTAACCTTAGCAATGCTTTCAATTCCACCTATGATCACTACTCCCACTAAAACGGCTAATCCTATGCCAAACCAAAATCCCCAGCCTTCCAGCACAGGAAACTGTGAAGCCATAATAGAAAAGGATTGATTGGACTGAAACATATTTCCTGCACCGAAAGAAGCACCTATGCATAATACTGCAAAAATAACAGCCAGTACCTTTCCTAGCCATTTGAGATTACGCTTTTCCAAACCATAGCGCAGATAGTTCATGGGGCCACCAAAGATTCTGCCATCAGCTTTAATTTCTCTGTACTTTACACCTAAAGTACATTCTACAAACTTGGATGACATCCCCAGTAAACCGGCTAAAATCATCCAAAAGGTTGCGCCTGCCCCACCAATGGAAACGGCAACTGCTACTCCGGCAATATTACCCAAGCCCACAGTAGCGGAAACAGCGGTGGCTAATGCCTGAAAGTGTGTTACTTTACCGGGTGCATTGGGATCGCTAAATTTCCCTCGGGCTAAATCTATGGCGTGTTTAAAACCACGTACATTGATAAAGCCCATTCTGAATGTAAAAAATGCAGCCCCGGCGATGAGCCAAACTACAATAAAAGGAATACTATTTTCTCGAATATCGCCGTTCGGATATAAGAGTGGTTTTTCTTCATCAAAATGAATGCTTGCAAAAAATTGAGCACCTTGTTCGATTAAGTCCTTAGTATTATTAGGACTGAAAATAACAGCACCTTCCGCTACGTTAAAATGGATTTTACCATTATCAGTAGCTTTTACTGTATCAGCATCTTCTTTATCAATTGAAATAATGGCGATATAATCTCCTTTTTCTACCCTTGAACCTTCTTCAACAAGTTTCTCTTTCAGAATAAAAATTTTTTCAGTGGTAGCCTTCCATTCCGGAGTTTTGATCATTTCCTTATCCGTATAAACCACTGGATCATACAAGCCAATAGCTGCAAAAGGATCCCAGAACAACACTTTACCCATAACTGCTACAACAGGATCGAAAACTTTATTGAAATTTTCTGTGATGGATTCTGCCTTGATGGTAATGTTTTTGATGACTTCCTCATTATAAGCATCTGAAATAATTACAGTATATGCTTTACCTTCAATTAGGCCTGAAGCATTGGAAGCTGTTAAGGGGGTGTTTTGATCAGACCATTTATATTGATAAGGAGGTGTTCCTCCACTAACCTCCAGAGAAATTTCTCCATCATTGATTGTGGTGGTAGGGTTTGCGATTTTAACTTCCACTTTGAGTGAATCTGCAGATTGAGGAGGTGTGGAAGATAGAATGATTAATGGAAAAGTGGTAATAAAGACAATTAAAAGTAATCTTAAAATTTTGTTCATAGATAACTTAGGTGTTAAGTAAAAACTCGATTTAAATTGATTTTAGAAGCTTCAATAAGGTATTTTAAACTAAATGGAGGAAATGAAATACAGCTTCTTTCATTTTAGGATATAAAAGCAACCCTTAAAATATAATAAAGTTCAAAACTAGGACTTATAAATGGGCTATGCAATCAAAACAGCCTTAGTTTTCCAAAAACCGCCTTCAATCTTAAAATAACTCAAAAAATACAAGGAATACCTGTAGCAATTGTCCTAAACTAGATAGTACCTTAAAATTTACACTACTATATTTATAGTAATATAATTGTAAAAATAGTTGCATTACTATTTTTATAGTTATATAATTGTGATATGATAGAATTAACAAAAGCAGAGGAACAACTCATGCAACATCTTTGGAAGCTTAAAAAAGGCTACTTAAAGGATATAGATGATGCTTATGAGGAACCTAAACCTGCCTATACCACCGTCAGCACAGTGGTGAATGTCTTGGTAAAAAAAGGTTTTATAGGTTTTGATTTACATGGAAAATCAAAACATTACTATCCTCTCATTTCAAAAGAGGCCTATTCTAATCAGTCAATCAAAGGATTGATAAGCAGTTTTTTCAATAATTCATACAAGCAGTTCGCCTCCTTCTTTACCTCCCAAAAGGAATTATCAGTAGATGAATTGAAGGAAATAAGAAAAATGATTGATGATGAAATTAAAAAGAAAGCCAAATGAACGATCTATTAATCTATTTGCTCAAAGTAATTGCCATTCAGGGTGTTTTATATATTATTTATGCCCTCGTTTTTCATAAAAGTGGCCGACATGCTTTTAACAGAGGCTTTATAATTTTAGCCATAGCTGTTAGCTTTATAATTCCCTTACTTTCCCTTCCTGGCTTGAATACAGCTGAAGAAATTGTGGAAACTGAGACTCCTATTTGGCAAGAAATAGCTGAATTTACTAGTGCAAAAAATGTAGAATTGATTCCTGTCGCCAATGTAAATCAGTCTGCCTCGATGAGCCTTTTTATAATAACAGGAATTATGTTAGTGAGCTTATTTTTGGTCTTAAAAATGATTTTCAGTCATTTTCAATTAATTCGATTGATGAAACATTCTGATAGCGTGATCAAAAATGGGCATCCTATTTATATCAGTAAAACTGAGAATCCTTTTAGCTATTTCAAAGCCATTTTTATGCCGGAGTATGTAATTAATTCTTCCTCTTTTGATACAATTCTGTACCATGAATTGGTACATGTGAGAAAATGGCATTCAATGGATAGAATACTTATAGAAGTTGCTACCTCTATTTTATGGTTTAATCCTTTTCACTATTTATATAGAAACCGACTGATAGAAACGCATGAATTTCAAGCAGACGAAGAAGTAATTTCACTAGAAAAAAATTCGGTTGCTTACCAGGAAATTCTTTACGAACAATCTCACACCCAATACGCAATGGCCACAGCCAATTATTTCAAATTAAACACCATCAAAACCAGGATAAAAATGATCAACAAGACCACAAAAAAATCGAAATGGCACTATTTATTGATATTGCCGGTATTTGTACTCCTAGCATTCTCATTTGCTAAAAAAGATAATAGCACATCCATAGATTTCGGAAAGGAAGTAGAAAATGTATTAGACAAAGTGTCGGGACCGACCGATTCTTACACACCCTCTATTATGCCTGTAAAAAATACCAACCTCGTCCGACTCACATCCAGTTTTGGAGAACGAGTGCATCCTATACTAAAAAAGAAAAAAATGCATGAAGGGCTTGATTTTTCAATCCCTGTTGGGAATGATGTGATGGCAACGGCCAATGGCACAGTGGTAAAAGTTGCTAAGCTTAAAACTGGCTACGGTAATTTGATTAAGATTGATCATAATAGGCAGTATCTGACAGTTTATGCTCAGTTATCAGGTATTTTAATCGAGGAAGGTCAGGTTGTTAAAAGAGGTGAAGTAATTGCCCTCTCAGGGAATTCTGGCAGTTCAACAGGACCTCATCTACATTATGAGGTAAGAAAAATCAACGGTAAAGCTTTAGACCCCATCTACTTCATACAGAATTATGATTTCAAAAGTAACACCAAGGTAAGCGAATCATTTAATTTAAAGCTTAGTGCACCGAATCAGAAATTAAAAGTTGTAATAGATGCAGGTCACGGAGGTAAAGATGCTGGAACCTCTGTTTCAGGTATTGTAGAGAAAGAAATTGCGATAAAAGTAGCACAAACTGTAGCAGAAAACTTCAGAGACTCTAAGGAAGTAGGGATAATATTAACACGCGGAGCAGATGAGTTTATCTCCTTAACTGATAGAGCACTGAAATCTAAAAATGCTAACTTATTCATTTCTATTCATGTAGATGCAACTCCAAATAATGAAACTCCCAGCAATTTTATGTCGGCTATTTACTACGACGGCAATGAGCACTCTGAAAATTCTAAAAAACTGGCTGCATTAATGGGAAGAGAATTTTCAACTCTAAATTCAAACTTTAAAGCAGGAATGACTGCGGGATTTATTGTACTAAAAAATGCTGATTGTCCTGCCGTTTCTTTAAGCATTGGGAATATATCTAATACAGCATCTCGAAATTATATGAATTCAGAGAAAGGCATTCAGGAGATTGCTCAAAAATTATCCGATATAATTGTTTTAACCAGATAATGTGAATTTAGAAACTGAGCTTATTCTAGTGGGCTGCGCAACTTTCCCACTAAATTTCGTTAGATTTCAGCATGGATATAAAATTTGCAGTATTGATAGATGGGGATAATATTCCCTCCGGCCATGTAAAAGAAATGATGGAAGAAATAGCCAAATATGGCAATCCTACTATCAAAAGAATCTATGGAGACTGGACCAAGCCACATCTTTCAAAATGGAAAAATCTGTTACTGGAAAATGCTATTACTCCTATTCAGCAATATGGCTATACCACAGGTAAAAATGCCACCGATTCTGCTATGATTATAGATGCCATGGACATCCTCTATTCTGAAAAAGTGAATGGTTTTTGTTTGGTGTCGAGCGACAGCGATTTTACTCGTTTAGCTACCAGACTAAGAGAAGC
>JBBSPJ010000152.1:0-10126 GCA_038258905.1 Cytophagales bacterium | reverse complement strand
CAAAGGCATTATATTATGTTAATAAGTGAATTGGCGAAAAGGACAGGAGTTACAATCCATACGCTACGATATTATGAAAACTATGGACTTTTCAATGGAGAGAAGGATAAGTCGATAAAAACGAATAATTAGGGCTCGCTTAAAAACAGCAAAATTTTATAAAATCTGCTTTATACTTATTTAATTAATGATTATTCTGAAATATTTTTTCAGCATGTGCAAGCTTTTTCAGTGTAATACTTCATAATCCTTGCACTAAAAAATCAAATATTGATTTTTTAGTGCGCTAGCCTCAGGCACCTCAACTACTTCCCAGGCTTCAGTTCGAAGTATAAGCATACATATTCACTTTGCCCGTTCGTATTTGAGGCACCTGAGACTTTTTAAGCAGGCCCTAGTAATTGTTGTATACATTTTTTAATTTAAATGTAACAATAGTGAATTTTCTAAAATCTGATTAACCTTAGAATAATTAATACGTTAGTTTAAATTATTTACTTTTTTATCTACCTAATTTTTTAAACTATTGAATTTTCTAATCAAATTATCGACTGTTTTTGCAGCGCTACTTTTTTCTATTCCGCTTAAAGCACAATGGACAATTGATTTGGAGTCTGGTATTGCTTTTCAAAGCTATAATCAAGTAAGAATTCCGAACGAACAAGGAACAACCTTTGATTTTACTGAAGACTTTAATACCAAAGGGCCTGTAATTCCATTTCGGGCACGACTTGGTTACACCTTTCAAGGCAAAAATCACTTTATTGTGCTTTATGCGCCTATAACAGTAAAATATGAGGGAGCTGCACCTTTTAATATCAATTTTCAGAACACTGATTTTGAAGAAAGCAGTCAAATTGAGGGTCTTTACAAATTCAATAGTTATCGTTTAACCTATCGAAGAGATTTTATAAGCAATAGGAATTGGATTGTAGGAGCGGGTTTAACAGCTAAAATAAGAGATGCGCGAATAAGTTTGACGAATGAAGAAGGTTTACGAGATTGGAAAAATGATATAGGCTTTGTTCCATTAGTGCATTTATTTACTGAATATCGATTCGATAAATATAGTATTTACTTTGAAGGAGATGGTTTGGCTGGCGGTCCCGGTAGGGCTTTTGATTTATTCTTAGGTGGTCGTATGGCTATTTCTCAATTTCTTTCAGCCAAAGTAGGTTATCGCTTGCTTGAGGGAGGAGCCAATATTGATGAAGTATATAATTTTACATTAGTTAATTTTGCTACTGTTGGCTTTATTATTCAGTTGTAAGAAAAAGCTCACACTTAATCAACTAAGGAGCCACCGAATTGGCTTTAAATAAAAACAATTTTAATGTTTTTAATACTGACTATTTCTAATTATTCCGGTAAATGAAATTCCATTTTTGCAAATAAAAATTCTAATCTTTTGAAGATTAAGTATAATTTTCCTGAATTGTTTAGCCCTTATTTTTTGGGTGAATATTCATGAGAATCCTTAAAAATATTACATCGATTAGTATATTGTAATAAAACTAATTAACATTATATAGAAATACTATACCTTGGTATTTCTGTCAAGAAATTATCAATAAGGAATTGAGACTTTCAGTATTTAGTTTTATTATGATTAATCAAAAAAACAATAAGCGGTTTAAATCTTGGTGGAGCATAAATCTGCTGTTAATAGCTTTTTACATATTTACTGTTAATGAATCGTTAAGTGTAGGGAATGACTTTATAAATAGAGATGAAAATAATCATGTAAATTATAATGAATCTGAGAATTTTCAAAATATAACTATTTTTGAAGTTTTGGTAGAACCAACAGCAATTTCTATTGAAAGAGGTTCATCGGCTACTGTAAATATCACAATTAATAGAGAGGAGACCTTTACAGGTCAGGTTAATTTGTCTATTTTCCCATCGCCCGGTTTGCCAACCGGAGTGATGGCTCCATTTACACCTTCTTCTGTACCCGGTAATTCCTCAAGCTCCATTTTAACTTTACAAATAGGTGAAACTGCAATAAGTGGTACTTACAATGTAGTAGTGGCAGGTACCGGTAATAAAGACGGAACCACCTATTTAAGAACAAGAACAATTGCTTTAACAATTACAGACCCTCAGCCTCCTGGTGTTGTGGCAAGTTTTAATTTTTTAGAAGGTAATAACACCTTAAATGGTTTAAGTAATATTAGTAATAATATAACACTTGATGTGGCGGATTTACCCACGGTTATTAATTTTAGTGCTAATACCAGTGGAGCAGTTACCTCTGTAGAATGGGTTTTTAAAGAACAGGGAAGTGCAACAAATATTCAATCCTACACCGATAATTCAACTCCGTATACTTTGTATCCTAGTGGTGGGTGGAGTATTAGCACGGGTGTTTACGAACTGCAAGCCATACAGATAAATAATTCTGAAAGAGGAGATGCAAAAACAATAATTATAACTATTGAATCTGCTCCGCCACCCTCTTTCAATTTAAATGCTAATCCTTCATCTTTAACAATTTTTCAGGGAGAAGCAAAGAGTACAGAAATAAGATTAAGCCCAGTAAATAATTTTTCAGGTCAAGTAGATTTACTGACAGATGATTTACCGGAAGGAGTGGAAGGTTTTTTCTCAATCATAACTTTAGATACTGAAGGCACCTCAAATTTAAGATTTGAAGTAGATGAAAGGGCACCTACCGGAAGCTATTCTGTAAGAGTTATGGCAATGGGGCCCAATCAAATATCCTCCAGTATTGTTGTAGAGTTAAATATTAATAGAGCTTCCCTTGCTGATTTTGAATTTAGTGCTAATCAAAATAGTTTAAATATAATAAGGGGAGAAAACGGTAAAATAAACCTAACAGTTAAACCATTAAATGGATTTAATCAATCTGTTAGTTTTGAAGTAATTTCAACAGATAATACAATTGATTTTCAATTTAATCCTTCTGAATTAGTTAACGGTAATGGTACAACGGAACTGACAATTTTTACTAACGAAGATTTAGATTTGGGCACAATTGATGTTAATGTTTTTGCCACAGCTGATACGCTTGAAAAATCAGTAAACTTATCATTAATTATTGATCCTATTCCAATTGTCTTGAAACCTAAAAATCAATTTTCTCCTAATGGTGATGGAATTGATGATTTATGGGCGATTGAAAAGATATTAGAACAACCAGATCATACGGTAGTAGTTTTTGACAGATTGGGTAAGGAAGTATTCAAAGCTCAACCTTATAAAAATGATTGGAATGGTAAAAATCCAAATGGTGATGATTTGCTACCAACAACATATTTTTTTACAATTAAAGATGCAGCCGGAAAAGTTGTAAATACTGGGAGTGTAAATTTATTACGATAAATATTTGCTAAATGACATAGCTACATGGTTTTGTTAAATAAACTTAAAGAAATTAAAAATTTAGAAATCATTACTTTGTTTATATATTAATGTATAACAAGTAGAATAGGCCTGATTTTATCCTTTATAGGCAATATATGAACTGAAAGTATATAAATGTTTTTATATTGCATCCTGATTGTAGAATTTTGATAATTATCAGCTTGGTTAATTTGAAATCATTCATTAAAACTTTAGCAATTGAAGAGCCTAATATGATAGCACAGTTAGTATGAAGAGCAATAAAATGAGAAAAATATTTTTCACACTTTTACTTTGTGCTGTTTGTTTTATATCTAATGCACAAATCTTTCAAGTACCAGGTCAGTATTTTATATCACCTTATACTATAAATCCTGCTTATTCAGGCCTTGAAGGTTATACTTATCTTCAGGTTATGCATAGGCAACAATGGTTAGGAATAGAAAATGCTCCTGCCTTATCTAATGTTGCCTTACAGTTACCTATTAGCCGAAAATTTAACATGGGTGCTAACATGTTTTACGATCAAAATGGTTTAATAAACACTACATCCGCTATGGTATCTGGTAATTATTTAATTCCTTTTAGCCCTTCTCGTAGGTTAAGCATTGGACTTTCCGGAGGGTTCTTCAATACCCAATACGATATCGGTAATTCGAGTAACCCCGATGATCCGGCTATTAATAATTTTAATTCTGCTTTTAACCCTGTATTAAGCTTAGGAATTGCTTATTATAGTCCAAAATTTCATATTGGGGTGGCTTTACCTACACTTTTGGGCAATAATTTGATAAACCCGGAGATAGCAGAAAAACCTTATGAGGTATTTTACGAGCAAATGATATTTTCAATGGGTTATAAGTTGAAGTCAGCTAACGGAGCCATTTCTTTTGAACCATCTGCGGTGTATAAAATGGATCCGGAATTTGATGATTATGTTGAATTTAGTGGTGTACTTAATTTTCGTGAGTCTATTTATGCTGGTGGTTCTTACAGATTAGATTATGGGCCTTCTATATTATTTGGGTTTGATCTAGGTTCATTTAGATTTGGATACGCATATGCCTTAGCAGCTGAACAGATAGATCAATTTGGGCTAGGAAGTCATGAGTTTTTGGTTGGTATAAGACTTGGTAAGAAAAGATCTTATGCAGTAAAAGAGCCGAAAGTTATTCCAGTTCCTAAAAAGGAAGAGAAAAAACCGGAAGTAAAAGAAGAGATAATTGAAGAAGAACCAATTATTAAAGAAAAACCATTAGAGGATACAGTTAAGATTGAGGCTCCTAAAAGAATAATTAAACCAGAGCCTAAACCAGAGCCACAAAAGGTAGAAAAACCTAAAGTAGAGCCTAAGCCAACTATTAAAACATATTTTGTAATTATTGGAGCTTTTAATGATCTGGTAAACGCGGAGGATTATATAAAAGAAATGAAAGATAGAGGGTTTAATGATGTAAATCAGATTTACAACCCTAATAGCAGGTTAACATATGTTTATATTCTGAGAACAAAAGACATAGATGATGCGCGCGCTATGAGAATGGTTATGAGGCAAACTGAAGGATTTGATGAAACATGGATATATATTGAAGAAGAAGATGCTAAGGACTAGGCCAGGTCTGAAAGAAATTATATAATTCAATTGAAATTAAATCATGTATGCCTTTGCTTTCTTTTATAGGCAAAGACCAATCAAGATTTCTGAATCTCATTACCATTTAAAAAAATGTTATTGTTTACAATATAAACAGTGCCTAAATTGAGTCAAATATTCATTGATAAAATTTACGCATATGACAAAATACTTATCAAAATTTCTAGTACCATCCCTTATTCTTTTTATTACAATTGCTTGCCAGGGAAATAAGGAAGAAAAAGCAGATTTAATAATTAGAGGAGGTACTATCTATACAGTTGACGACCAGCAACCTATAGTTGAATCTGTAGCAGTAAAAGGTGATAAAATTATTTATGTAGGAGCAGCCTCTGAACTGGATAAATATCAGTCCGAATCTACCAAAATAATTGATTTAAAAGGGAGGACTATGACCCCCGGATTAATTGAAGGCCATGGTCATTTTATGGGACTTGGTTATAATGAACTCAATGTTGACCTACTGGAAACTAAGAGTTATCAGGAAATCATAGATAAGGTGAAACAAGCTGTTGATAATGCTGAACCCGGTCAATGGATAACCGGTAGAGGTTGGCACCAAAGTAAATGGACTGAAATGCCTGATCAAATGGTAAAAGGGTTCCAAACTCATGATTTACTCAGCGAAATCTCTCCGGATAACCCTGTTTATTTGCGACACGCCAGCGGCCATGCAGGCTTTGCTAATGCTAAAGCGATGGAAATTGCAGGCGTTTTATCCCTGTCAAAAGAAGGTATAAATACTGAAGAAGTTGAAGGCGGGGAAATTATAAAGGATGAAAATGAAAATCCTACAGGGGTTTTCAACGAAAGAGCCATGACTCTCATTACTCAGCACATACCTGAAAGTACCAACGAAAAAGACCGTCAGGCATTTGATTTAGCAGTGAAGGCATGCCATAGAAATGGCATCACCAGTTTTCATGATGCAGGTATTGGTCGTGAGAACATTGCACTATATAAAAGCATGAAAGCTGAAGATAAACTGAAAGTTAGAATGTATGCGATGCTTACCGGCTGGGATAAAGAGTTGTTAGAAGATTGGTATGCGAAAGGCCCGGAGATTGATTCAGCTAATTTACTCACTATTCGCTCGGTAAAACTCAATTGTGATGGTGCTTTAGGTTCAAGAGGTGCTTGGCTATTAGAAGAGTATACTGATAGGGCGGGGCATTTTGGGCATGAAACATTACCTATGGAATTTGTAACAGAAACCGCTAAAAATGGTTTGAAAAATGGCTTTCAGGTTTGTGCTCATGCAATAGGTGATAGAGCTAATCGCGAAATTCTGGATCGATATGAATTAGCTCTGGAAGCTAACCCTGAGAAAACTGAAGATCATAGATTTAGAATTGAACACGCACAACACTTGCACCCTGAAGATATACCGAGGTTTGCTGAGTTAGGCGTTATCCCTGCGATGCAAGCGGTTCACATGTCATCTGATAGACCATGGGCAATTGATCGCCTTGGGCAAAAAAGGATAGAAGAGGGCGCTTATATGTGGCAAGCACTTTTACAATCTGGTGTACCTATTGTAAATGGTACGGATGTTCCGGTTGAGCCTATCAATCCATTAGCTAGTTTTTACGCAAGTGTTTCAAGAAAAACTTTAGCTGGAGAGCCGGAAGGTGGGTATGAACCTGCTCAAAAAATGACACGAGATCAGGCACTAAGATCTTACACCTTAGACGCAGCTTATGGTGCATTTGAAGAAGATATTAAAGGATCTATTCAAGTAGGTAAATTAGCTGATTTCACCATTTATGATAAAGATATCATGGGTATTCCTGAAGCAGAAATCCTTACAACTAAGATATCAAGTACTATTTTTGGAGGAGAAGTAGTTTTTGAATTGAAATAACCAAGAATAACGAAAAGTTGGTTATTTCAACTTTTCGTTATTTTTATGCCTATCCTTATCTCTATTCGTTTTCTTATCCAGGTTTTTAGCCAGTGCATCTGTAAGGTTTACGCCGGTTTGATTAGCAAGGCAAAGTAATACCCATAGCACATCAGCCATTTCATCTCCTAAGTCTCTGTTTTTATCACTTTCTTTAAATGACTGTTCACCATATTTACGCGCAATAATTCGGGCTAATTCACCTACTTCTTCAGTGAGAATAGCCATATTGGTTAATTCATTAAAGTAACGAACACCATAAGACTTTATCCATTCATCAACTTTTTCCTGCGCTTCTTTTAATGTTATTTCATTGATTTGATGTGTCATATGTTTAGTTTATTAACCTGAATTCGATTCTTATTTTACGATTCAGATTATTAGGGAAATTGCACTTGATAAAATTTAAAGTAACTCGCAAATTTAATTTAAACCGTAAACTTCTTTTCCACCAATAAAAGTTTTTATCACTTTGGTAGCTCTTATTTTTTCAGGCTCAACCTCCATAATATCCTGGTCTAATATTACAAAGTCAGCAAATTTCCCGGTTTCTATACTGCCCTTCTCTTCCTCCTCAAATTGACCATATGCAGCCCATAAAGTCATTCCTTTCAAAGCTTCTTCTCTGCTTAATGCATTTTCTGGTTGAAAGCCTCCCTGTGGAAAGTCATCATTATCCTGACGCGACACAGCAGCGTGGAAACCATAAATAGGATTAATATCTTCAATGGGAAAATCAGAACCCAATATTAATTTGCCATTTTGCTTTAGCAGATCTTGATAAGCATAGGCTGTTTTAACCCTATCTTTACCCAATCTGTCTTCGGCCCAGTACATATCTGATGTAGCGTGGGTAGGTTGCACAGATGGCAAGATATTATATGATCCAAACTTGGTTAAATCTGAATTAGTTACCACCTGGGCATGTTCAATACGCCATCTTCTATCGTTTTTACCTTTCAGGTACTTTGCATAAATATCAGTTATCACCCTATTAGCAGAATCGCCAATACAGTGGGTATTCATTTGGAAATCTTTAGCAAAAATTAATCTGGCAAGGCTATCGAACCTACCAACATCACTTAAAAGAAACCCTGTTGTTGAGGGCATGTCAGAATAGGGTGCCACCAGGCAAGCTCCTCTTGAGCCCAAGGCGCCATCTCCATAAATCTTAAACGAACGTACATGTAGGTAATCTGTTTTTATATGTCCTGTACCAAAATAATGATTCATATTGTTTTGAGTAGGATTAATCATAGCATAAACTCGCATTTTAAGTTGCTCATTTTTATGCATAGTATTTATCAAATCTATTTGTTCCTTATCAAGACCTGCATCTACTAAAGAGGTTAATCCTACTGCAAAACAGTTGTTTTGACCTCTCTCCAGTAATTGTTTCTGATCTGTTTGGTTTTTTAGCTCCGGCATTTTACTTCTTAATAATTTTGCCGCATTATCCACTAACACACCTGTAGGATTGCCATTTTTTAAAATGATTTCACCACCTTCAATTTTACTACGTCCGCTTATTTCTGCAATATCTAAGCCGTTCTGATTGGTAATTACCGCATGCGCATCAATTCGAGTAAGCATAATTACTTTGTTTGGGAATAAAATATCTAGGGTGTCCTTTGTAGGAAATTCCTTGTTTTCCCAATCATTTTGGTCCCAACCACTACCCACTACCCACTCTGTAGTAGGCATTTTCTGAATATGTTTTTGAAGTCGTTGAATTACTTCTAAAAATGATTTACTTCCAACCAAATCTACATCGTTCAGCCCCATACTATACCGAAAAAAATGAGAATGCCCATCGATGAAACCCGGATAAATAGACGCACCTGCTAAGTCAATTTTATTAACGGATTCATAATTATTGAGGATATCCTTATCGGATCCTACAGATAAGAAACGGTTGTTTTTTACTGCGAATGCTTCAGCCTTACCGAAATCTTCATTTACCTGGTAAACATTTGCATTAAAAAAAATATAATCCACCTCTTCTTTTGAGGTGCAAGAAATAGTAACTGCAAATAATAAAATTATAAAAGGGTTTTTCATTTTAGTCTTGATCTCTATCGAATAAAGTTTCAGTAAAACGGAGGTGTTTAACAGATTCACCAGAATTTTTTAATTCAACTAGCGAATCTATACCTATTTGTAAGTGATAATTAACAAAGCTACCTGTTACTTTGAGGTCACTTTCTGCAGTTTTAACACCTTCAGGTGTCATAGGATTGTCAGAAACTAAAAGCAAAGCACCTCGAGGTATGCTATTTACAAAGCCGACAGAAAAAATAGTTGCCGTTTCCATATCTACTGCCATGGCTCTTATTCTCTTTAAATAGGCTTTAAATTCATCATCATGCTCCCAAACTCTTCTGTTAGTTGTGAAAACCGTACCGGTATAATAATCTCTTTCGTGTTTTTGAATCATAGAAGAAACCGCTCTCTGCAAACGAAATGAGGGTAAAGCAGGAACCTCAGGTGGCATGTAATCATTGCTTGTTCCTTCTCCTCTTATTCCTGCTAATGGTAAAATTAAATCTCCAATTTTAGATTTACTTTTGATTCCACCACATTTTCCTAAAAACAAAACTGCTTTTGGCATTATAGAGGAAAGCAAATCCATAACTGTTGCCGCTACAGAACTTCCCATTCCAAAATTAATAATGGTTATTCCTTCCGCAGTAGCTGTTTGCATTGGTTTATCTTTTCCTTTTATTTCTACATTAAATTGCTTGGCGAAAATATCCACGTAAGTTATGAAGTTGGTTAATAAAATATAATCTCCAAAATCATTCAAAGCTGTTCCTGTATATCTTGGTAGCCAATTATCTACTATTTCTTTTTTTGTTTTCATTGATTAGTTTTTATTGTTTATGGTCTTAAATCCAATTTTTGATTGTTATTTTGTCCATCAAGAATTTTAAAAAATAGAATGGAAAAATTAAATCTTCCTCCTTATGAAGCGGAATTACGAAAATTGGATGGAAAGATACATATTTTTGATCCTATCAGGAAGAAATATTTGGTTTTAAGTCCTGAGGAATGGGTTCGACAGCATTTTTTGAATTTTTTAATCCATAACAAAGGTTATTCACCATCTCTGATAAGTATGGAGAGTGGTTTAAAATATAATGAAAGGCAAAAAAGAACCGATTTAGTTGCCTATGGCCCTCAGTTAATCCCACTTTTAT
>JBBSPJ010000151.1:0-10134 GCA_038258905.1 Cytophagales bacterium | reverse complement strand
CCATATCAATATCAGTACCGGCATTGATAGCACGCATCGAGGCTTCATTCAAGCCAGATACTGTACCGTGGTTAACCATTTCTCCAATAGAATTCCAGTCTGAAACCACCACACCATCAAAATTCCAGTCGCCCTTCAATAAATCTTTTAACAAGTATTCGTTAGCCGAGGCTGGCACCCCATTGATATCATTAAATGAATTCATGAAAGTGGCCACTCCTATTTCAGCAGCAGCTTTAAAGGGAGGGATAATTTGGTTGAGTAAAACTTGTTGATTAACATTTACGCTGTTATAGTCTTTTCCACTTTCCACAAAGCCATAACCTGCAAAGTGTTTAGCTGTGGCAGCTATAGTAAATTGATCTGAGAGGTCATTTCCTTGAAAACCTTTAATTCTAGCTTTTGCAATTTCAGTATTTAAATAAGGATCTTCACCTGCACCTTCCATTACTCTGCCCCATCTTGGGTCTATGCTAACATCCATCATAGGGGCGAAAGTCCATTGTAAGCCTGAGGCAGCTGCTTCTTTAGCGGCAATAGCAGCAGTTTCTTGTATGAGATCTAAATTCCAGGAAGCACTTTCGGCTAAAGGAATAGGGAAAATTGTTTTATAGCCATGGATCACATCATAAGCAAAAATCAAAGGTATTTTCATTCTGGTGCTATCCATTACCAGTTTCTGCAATTTTCTGGTATTTTCTGCACCTAATAAATTAAGAACTGAGCCTACTTTACCACTTAAAAGTTGCTCAAAACGAATTTCAGACTGACCCTCCTTTTCTCCGGGTCCAGTCATTTCCTCACCTACAGAATATTGATTGAGCTGACCTATTTTTTCCTCCAGTGTCATCAAAGATAAAACTGAATCAACTTTTTGACTAAATGAATTGTATTGAATGTCTTGTTTTATTTCTTCCGACTGCTGACTGCAAGAGAATGCAATCAACAGCGAAAGAAAGTAAATTGGTTTAATTTTCACTGGTTGTAGGCCTTTAATATTAGTTTAAAAAATCAGATTAAAAACAGAAATATATTTCACATTCTTTACTTTATTATAAGAAAAATCATTTTAAAATAGCTATTGAATATGGTTTTTCACATTTCGTGTTGTACTATTGATAAATTCTTACATAATCTATTTCAAAAGTATCTTCTGTAAAATCTGATGGAATTTCCCCACCTAAATTACCGCCCATTGCGATATTTAAAATCAGATAATGTGGGTTATCAAAGGGTTTGTCTTGTGTATTAGGAAGATTGATTATTACTTCATCGTCCACAGATAAGATGATTGATTCTTCGCTCCATACCATGTTGTAAACGTGATATGTACCATCAGCATCCGATACGGCAATTTCATTTCCTGTAGTTTTGTATTCTCCAGTATTTGTATCACCCCAATGGAAATAACCTAAGGTATTGGATTTATTCGCACCAGTTTGTTCCATTATATCTATTTCACCGCAAGCTGGCCAGCCAACACTACCATCTTGATCTCCAAAATAATTTCCAACTTCATTAATATTAGTACCTAATGTCCATATGGCTGGCCATGTACCTGGTTCACTTGGCAATTTGGCGCGAACTTCGACTCTACCATATTGGAACGCAAATTTAGAATTTAAGCGAGCTGAGGTATATGATTTTGTAGAACCTTCAAAAGTATAATTTTCTTTTATAGCTTTAATTTTTAGAGAACCATCGCTAACAAATGAATTATCTTCTTTATCAGTATAGTGTTGCATTTCACCATTAAACCATCCCCCATTATTAGGAGCAATTATTTGATGAAACCATTTATCTCCATCAATTTCTCCTTCATATTCAAATTCATCTGAAAACACTAATGTATTAAAGCCTTCACTTGGAGCTTCATTTGATTTATAAACCTCTAAGGATGAAGTTTTATTTACAAACTGACCTGATTCGGCATAAGCCCAAACAACAATAGTGTAAGTATTAAGCCCATCTGTTGTAAAAGTATGTTCAATACTCCCTGACTCACTTTCAATTTGGTCTCCATTATCAATTTTAAAGGCATAGCTTACGGCATTTTCCTCAAAAGCAGAAACTCTGACTACGCCTGAACCATCACCATTAGGATTTGATTCATTAGCACCTACAAGATCGAAATCCACTAGTAAGTTTTCAACACTGACCATAGGACTAGCCTCCCCTGAATCACAAGAGGAAAATAGTACAAAATTTAGTATGGCAAGGAGTATATATTTCATAAGTGTTTTGTTTATTTTTAAATGATTCATGGAATTAGCATAATTAAAATTTATCCTAACTGGATTCTCAACTATGTATTTCTTAAAAAAATCAGTGCTTTATATTTAATGTTAAAATGCTTATTAATGGTTGTTTCATAAGGAATGTGACTTTAAAATAACAAATCTTTTTCCGCTTAGGTCAGGAAATCTGCCTAAAGAAATCAAACTATGATTTGATCATTTCCCACCGTTCACGACAATCTCGATATTTCAATGAAAATCGTTAAAAGTAATTCAATGAACACTTACTTTATAAGGATTCATTGAATTACAAAATTATATTTATCTACTTCAATATATTTTTATTTTTCCAAAAATTTAATTCCTAATTACTGTTCATCACTTTGCCATTAAATATGTACCACTCAATGGAAGAGCGAAATGGAATTAGTAAAAGTAAATGTTATCTACATAGAATGAAGGAGCATTACCGGATCCTGCATCATCAAATTTAAATTGTATAATTTGAGTCAAATTCACAACGCTACTATAGTCAGATAAAGGAATATCAATACTTTTCCATGTTCCAGCTTCTGAAGTAATAGAAACCGGAGTCTCAAGCGGTCCATCACTAATTAAGGATAAATTAAATGTAACGTTTTCTACTGACCATACATCAAGGTGTACCATAGTTTTGCCAGAAACATCCTGCATATTACCAGCGAAATCAATGCCTTGATAATTTAAGCCAGAAAGGAACAACACGTTGTCTCCTTCAACTGTTTCATTGGTAACAGTAGTGGCTTGCCCCCAATCAGGATTAGTGTTAACACCATCAACATTGGTATAAGCATCACTGAATATGGAAATAACATCAGCTTCTGCTTCAGTTGGTGCGGGTGCTGCAGTACCAGGTTCTGTCACAAGATTTGAACCATCATAGAAATACATATTATCCACGAAAATAGTATTTGCACCGGTAGGTGCTCCAGAAAATATATACTGAGTCAAATTAGACCCTGTAGTTAGACCAGTAAAATCAGTTAACGGAATATCAAGACTAACCCATTCTTGCTGAGCAGGGTTTTCTATAACGATTTCATGCTCTTTATCATCTCCCTGTCCAGGGCCGTCATAAGTGCCGTTGGCACCAAAATCTACCAGTTTAATTTTAATTTCTGTAGCATCTGCAGTCCAAACATTTACATGGAAATGAGTCATTGCCGAAGCGTCTATCTGGTTGCTAGCTGTTTCAATACCAACATTGTTTAACGCACTATATTTTTTAACCGCATTATTTGCAATCAGTGTATCGCTTAATTCTGCAATTGACCAATCAGTTCTCCATGTGTCCACTGTTACATCAGTATATGCATCACTAAACATAGATATTACTATACTCGCATCTAAAGTTGGAGTCGGTGCAGCAACTATTGGCACTGGTGCCGGACCTCCAGGCCCTCCTGTATTTCCACCTTCGGCTAATTGTATCTCATCGAAGTAATGTACAGTTGTTGCATCTTTAGCACCGTTGAAATTAAAAAACAAGACTATTTTATCGTATTTATCCGAACCACCCGATGAAAAAGGGAATGTAATTTCTTCCCATTCATTGGACACTGTTGTTTCAGCCACTACTTCCGTACTTATTGTGCCATCTTCAATATCCTCCAGCTTTAAATTTATCTGCTGACCTGCTGCTGGTGAATACACTTTTATGGAAATGCTCTGTTTTTCAGAAAAATCAATTTTACTTGCTAAATTAAAGAAAAAGCCTGCCCAGGGTTCTATTCCTGCAGATTGCTCAACTTTCATTACCCCCTCTGAAGTATTTATTCCCTCTTTTGCAGGGTTTTCAGCGTGCTCAATAGTAATTGTACCATCTTTTTCTCCAAAAAACTCCGTTTCTGGAGCTGTGCATTCAAAATCTATTCCGTCTGCCATCTCAGGAACAATAATACTAATAGTGCATTCTCCATCAGGCAATGGTTCCGGCTCTACAAAGGCAGAAGGAGGCGGAATATCATCTTCAGTTTCGCAGGCAGCAAATACTAAAATTGCTCCCAGCAGCATGAGTGACGAGAAGAAATATTTTATCGAATAAAATTTTTTATTTGTAATCATAATGAGTTTATTAAAATGTGATTCATTAAGAAATATTAATTGTAACCTTCGTTTTGAGGGTAATTAGGTCCCAAGAGATCCATTTGTTGCTCAGGAATAGGCCAGTTTTGCATATAAACCTGCAATATATCCTTAGGATTCCCTTCAGGATAAGACTGATTCATATTTTCATTATTCATATGATCTATTAAAAAGTCATATAAATTACCGGTTCTCTTCAAAGTATACCATCGCTGACCTTCAAAACCTAGCTCTCTTGCTCCCTCGTCAAGTATGGCCTGCATATCAAGAACATCAATAGGTTCTGTGTTGGCTCTTTCTCTTACTTCATTAATGTAACCCAACGCAGTACCAGTATTTCCTAACATCATATGAGCTTCAGCACCAATCAGATAAGTTTCTGCTAATCTGTATATCATGATATTTTTAAAATGATTCCGATCAGTAGGCTCTGCTGTTTCATCCAGGAATTTTCTAACACCTGGATTTTGCCTTCTGTAATACAGCATAAACTGGTTCATATCAGTATCACTATTTTCATATAAGTCCAATGGCTCCCCAATTTCCTTACCAGTTGGCAACGTTTCCTCATCGTTATAGAGGTAGTCAAAAATATAGTAGGTATTTCTACGGCTATCGTTAGCATCTTCTTCCAGTAAATCAATCATATAATTATTTAAGGAAAGAAAACCTGCACCAGAACCTCCATTTTCAATTGACGGTAGAACACCAGGAGCCTCAGCATAACTAGAAACAATATTCCAGCTCATGATGTGAGGACTTCCGCCTCCTATTGTTTCTCTTAGGAAATTAAGCGCAAACAAAGTTTCTGAATGATTTAAATCTCCTGCAAAAACCTCTGCAGTTGTACCTACCAAACTATGACTACCACTTACAATTAAGGAATCTACCTGACTAGCAGCTTCTTCATAATCTTCTTCCCATAAAGCAATCATTGCTCTCAAATGCCTAACTCCACCTTGAGTCCATCTTCCAAACTCAGATGTCTCATAGTCCAGGTTAGCAATAGCAAAATCTAAATCTTCTCGTAACAAATTGAAAATTTCTTCCTCTGATGTTTTATCCTGAGGTATATCGAATGCATTTTCAGGCGATGTAGGATCTGTATTAACGAATATGTTGTTAAACAGTCTGTACAAAACAAATATAGAGTTAGCTCGCATAGCCTTAGCTTCTGCAAGAATTTGATTTCTTCTATCTTCATTAATGCCTTCTAAATTTTCAGCTCCTTGAATAATGGCATTACATCTGTCAACTACTCTATAGTAATTTACCCAGTAAGCATTGATCCCTGAAGCAGTGCCGAAGTCCCCCAGACTCGCTCCCCATAGCAACCTACTGTAAAGAGATGCTTCTCCGGTAATCCCTACAGCAAGATCACTTTTTGCCTGGAGAATAAGAGGAACAGTTCCATTTAGCTGCTGATCCTGATACAAATTCCTGTTAAGAGAGTACAAGCCCACCACTGCGGATTCTAAACCTTCCGGAGTTGAGTATAAAAATTCTACTGAAGTGTCCGAAAGTAGCTCGTCCTTCAAAAATTCATCTTCACAAGCGGAAAACAATACCAAGGCTACCAATAATAGATAGTGACCTTTCATAATTGTATTTTTAACAAAATTTCTCATAAATATTTTTTTAAAATCCGAATTTAAGACCGACTGTGATATTCCTAGTTTCTGGAAAGGCCGTTTCAAAACCGTTTAATGGGTTTTGTTCTGGACTGTATGACTTAAAATCTGTAAAGGTTAATAAGTTTGTACCTGTAACATATACCTGGCCACGCTTCAATCCTATTTTTGAGAAAGCATTATTTGGTATAGCATAACTAAGTGTTAAAGTTCTTAAACGAATGTATGAAGCATCTCTCACAGCAAATGGGAAAAGATGCAAATGCGTATCAGGCTTAGGCCTTGGGTATTCCGTAGAAGGAGCTTCAGGGGTGTAGTATTTTGTCCTAATCCCATTAATAGAGCCCTTCCACAATTCGCCATCAGCTAAAACTGTATTTAACCTAGTTGCTCCCTGAACAATATAAATATCGGCAAAGAGTTCAAAGTTTTTAAAACGAATTGAATTGGTAATTGAACCATACCAATCCGGATCAGTATTAGTAAACACATTATCTCTACTATCAATCTGTCCATTTCCATCCTGATCAACTACCCTTACATCACCAGGTTGTGCTAATGGGTTGCCTGAACCAGCGATATCATCACCCTCTTGATAAATTCCATCATATTGAGGAAGCCAAATATTATTAATAGATTGACCAACAGATAATCTTCTTCCTCCTGTATCATTGATGTCGATTTCATTACCAAACTGATCAAGTACACCTGTTAATGCAACAACCCTGTTCTGATTTCTTGAAAACATCAATCCTAAGGTCCAGCCAATGTTATCTTTTTCTACTAAAAAGGAAGTTAAAGAAGCTTCAATACCTTCATTTTCCAATTCTCCAACATTAAAGCGACTTACCGCAAAACCTGTTGTACCTGAAATAGCACGGTCTAATAATAGGTCTGTGGTATTTGCCTTATAGTATTCAAACGTACCCTGTAGAATGTTATTGAATAGAGTAAAATCTAAACCAGTATTCAAAGTAGTAGTAGTTTCCCATTTCAAGTTAGGGTTTGGTAATCTCGATGATGCAGTAGCACCTGCAACTGTTTGGCCTCCAAATATGTATGGGAGATCATCAGCACGACCTAATGATTCAAGAGAATTAATTCCCTGGTTTCCTGTAGCACCATAACTCACTCTTAACTTTAATTGATTAACAGTTGATATTCCTTGCATAAAACTTTCATTGTGTAGTTTCCACGCAACAGATGCCGCAGGGAAATATCCCCATTTATTGTTTTCAGCAAAAACTGAAGCCCCATCTGCCCTGGCTGTTGCTTCAACAAAGTAACGATCGCGAAAAGAGTATCTAACTCTAGCCATGTATGAAAGAAGCCTTCTCTGAGAAACGTTTCGAAAATTATTTAACAAAACCGTTGCATTACCATTATAACCTAAAGCATCATTAGTAAATCCTGACTTATCTAATTGATTATATTCGTTATTCTGTTGATCAAAAGCATTTACTGCAGTAACATCAAATAAATGATCCTCTCCTAGGTCAGGATTAAAATTGATGATATTTTCAATTAAAATTTGTGTAAATAAGGTGTTAGATAGCACTCCGATCCCATTGATACCCTCATCACCTTGCGAATGTTGAGAAGTTCTATAAATCCCTCTATTTGTATTTCTACTTCGGTGAAAGGTATTCAAAGAGTAGGACAAATTAGGTAGAATATTATAGGTTAAATTGAGTTTAATATCTGATAAATTAACCTTAGCTTCATCTACGGATTCGCGCTGATCCCAAAGCGGATTAACAGCAAAATTAGATGGACCTAAATAGAATTTAACTAACTCGTTTTCATAATCAAATGCCCTTGCAAGAGGAGAAGTTGTTGTGAAATTTAGTCCTCCTGTTTCTCTGTCTTGATTTGAGATTTGATAATTTAAAATACCTGTTAGAATAAGTTTATCGGTAAGTTCTTGTTCAATATTAAATTTAAAAGCTCCTCTTTCAAATTTTGAATTAGGGATTATACCTTCTTGGTCAAAATAGTTAAGACTAGAAAATATTTTAGTCTTATCCGTTCCTGCTGAAAAGCTAACAGCGTGACTATGAATGGTTGCATCTTGTAAGACCAAATCTTCCCAATCAACGAATTGACGGTTTTCAATGGTTTCTATCTCGAAAGGAGAAAAAATGTTTTCATCATTTAAATACTCACCAGTAAACCGATTGCGGTTAGCTTCTCTTCTTAAATCGATAAATTGCGCACCATCATACTGGTTGAAATTTCTAATCACCGATTGTGTTGTTGTATAACCATGGTAATTTATGGTTGATTTACCTGATCTTCCTTTTTTAGTAGTAACTAAAATCACACCATTAGAGGCTCTTGAACCATAAATTGCAGTAGAAGCAGCATCTTTCAAAATTTCTATGCTTGCAATATCATCTGGTGGAATATCACTTAAATTATCGAATGGAACTCCGTCAACTACTACAAACGGTGCATTTCCACCTGGTGCAACAGATACGTTTCCCCTTATAACAATATTCGAATTACCCCCTGGTCGTGCATCACCTAAATTTACCTGAACCCCTGCAGCACGTCCCCTCAACATTTCAGCTACATTGGTAGTAGGTATAGCAGTTGCATCGTCTACTTCTACACTTACAACAGACCCAACAACATCAGCTTTCTTTTGACTTCCATACCCAACAACAACTACTTCATTCAATGATGATATATCATCATTCATAGTTACATCTACGACTGATCTCCCATTTATAGGAAATTCAAGTGTTTTATAACCGATAAAACTAAATCGCAAACTTGCATCTGACGCAGCCGATACATTATAATTACCATCCAAATCGGTTACAGCTCCTTCGGAGGTACCCACAATCATAACGTTAACCCCCGGTATTGGATCTCCGTCTGAATTTGTTACTGTTCCTGTAACAGTATTTTGTCCCATAGACAAATAACTTGTTATCAGGAATAGAAAAATTAGTAAAACGTGTTTCATAATTTTTAAAATATTTAGTTTAAGTTTATTTGTATTATTTTGTTCCAGTTTAAGTTTATTTAGAAATAATATATAGATAGATAATTACCCCTTCTCAATGTTATTTTGACCAAATGAAACGCTAAAATTCGAGAGACCAAAAGAAATTACTACATCAATAATACATCAATGCTCATTTTTATATTTCACAAAAATACATCAACTATCATTTTTTAATCCTTTATTTAATAATTAAGCTATATTTATATATATTAAGATTGAAATTTATTATACACAATAACAAATACTATACATCATAACTTTTTTCGAAATTTTTTAAGGATACTCAGATGAAAAAATCCAAATTGCTCATATTTATATTATTCATTTGTATTATTCCAAGTGTTTATAGTCAGATAAATTCCCTGGGAATCCCATTCAGTAAATATTACCCTAGCCAGGAGTATGCCGGTGGAATACAAAATTGGAAGATTACCCAAAGTAATACAGGACTTATATATGTAGCCAATAATTTTGGTCTGCTTGAATTTGATGGTACACAGTGGGAAAGGTATAATCTAGCTACAGCAACCAAATGCAGATATGTATATATTAATGGAGCCGGAACCATTTACGTGGCAGGACAAGGTAATTTTGGATACTTTACGCCTGATTCAAAAGGGATTTTGGAATTTGTATCACTTAAAGAACAGTTACCTGATTCATTACAAAATTTTGATGAAACCTGGAGAATCTTCGAGAGAAATGATGAACTCATCTTCTGCACTTTTGAAGATATTTTCATCTTTAATAATAGAGGAGAATTTAAACAATCTATAAATCCTGATTTTGATCCAGAAAGTTTTCATATGGTCAATCATGATATTTATGTTAACCAGTTAGAAAAAGGATTAAGTACCCTTCAGGATGGTGAACTAAAGGCATTTAAGAATGGTGATTTTTTTAAAGGTAAAACCATTTCCGCTATTCTGCCCTTCTATAATGATCAGCTATTGGTTTGCACACTCAATAATGGTATTTTCATCAGCACATCTAAAGGCTTTAGAAGATGGTCACCGAAAAACACCGCTTTTTTTGAGAAGGCATTAATTAACCATGCCATAAGGCTTAATAATGGACAAATAGCTATTGGTACTCAAAATCAGGGTTTCCTAATCCTCAATAATAT